>JALSTJ010000395.1 GCA_026983815.1 Flavobacteriales bacterium | reverse complement strand
CGTTTACGGAGACGCCGATGTTACCAAAGGTTATGCCGGTTACTTTAACGGAAATGTTAGAGTTAATAATGATATATATTTAGGTAATGATAGTAAAATAAGAGCCGCTCATTCGGCCGATTCCGATATGAAAGCCTATATTTACGGTAATATTACCGCGTCAGGCACAAGAAAACCAACGGCAAGTTCTTCGGGTTATACCGTTTCTAAAACCGGAACTGGAATTTATCTTATTACATTTAATCATCCAATGCCGTCAGCAGAAGCTTACACGGCAATAGCCACAATTCAATTTGGCAGCGGTAATGGTTATGTAAGGGTTCATACTTATCAATCTACACAAATGTACATTTATACTTATGATACCGCTTGGAATTATGCGGACAGAGATTTTATGTTTGTTGTGTTTAAAAAATAATCCTTTTTTAATTTCCTTCAAGGTTTTGGATAAACCTTGAAGGTTTTTTTGTATTTGTAGGTATTTTTATAAAGATTTACCAATAGAACTGAAAATTTATAAAATTTTCATCCCTAGGTTTTTTAACTAATATTTTTCCCGTCCGGGACAATTTTTTCAGGGCTGACAAATACCAAATTTCCTTCGGCATCTTCGGTCATCAATATCATCCCCTGACTTTCGACTCCGCGTAATTTTCGGGGTTTTAGATTTACCAATACCAAAACTTGCTTGCCGATAATTTCTTCGGGTTTAAAATGTTGAGCAATACCCGAGACAATAGTTCTTTTGTCTATGCCGGTATCCACTTTTAATACCAAAAGTTTATCGGCTTTGGGCAATTTCTCGGCTTTCAAAATAGTAGCGGTGCGAATGTCTTGTTTGATGAAATCATCAAATGTAATTTCGGGTTTTTGAGGTTCAACGCTTTGGTTTTCCATTTTGTTTTGTTTTTTTGTGGCTAAAAGTTTTTGCACTTGTTTTTCAACGGTTTCATCGTCTATTTTTTCAAATAAAAGTTCCGGTTTTTCTATTTTGTGTCCGGCGGGTAATAATATATCCTTAGTAGATACATCATCCCATTTCAAATCGTTGTCGAGATGTAAAATTCGCTTTAATTTTTTTGACGTAAAAGGTAAAAATATTTCTCCGAGAATTGCCAAAGCAGCTGCTATTTGCAATGCAACATACATAATGCTTTGCACACGTTCGGGATTGGTTTTTACTTGTTTCCAAGGTTCTTCTTCGGCCAAATATTTGTTTCCCAATCGAGCTAAGTTCATATATTCCGATAGCGCTTCACGAAAACGATAACGTTCTATCAAATTGCCATTTTTTTTAGGAAACTCTTTTAGTTTTTTGAGTGTTTCCAAATCAATTTCATCAAAGTTATTGGGATTAGGGATATTTCCGTCATAATATTTATTGGTTAATACCAAAACACGATTGATAAAATTTCCCAAGTTTCCGACCAATTCATTATTGTTTCGGGCTTGAAAATCTTTCCAAGTAAAATCGTTGTCCTTGGTTTCGGGGGCATTGGCAGTTAAAACATATCGCAAAACGTCTTGTTTTCCGGGGAATTCTTCCAAATATTCGTGTAGCCAAACCGCCCAATTTCTAGAAGTGGAAATTTTGTCTCCTTCCAAAT
>JALSTJ010000394.1 GCA_026983815.1 Flavobacteriales bacterium | reverse complement strand
CCTCATAAGTTTTTAATCCACCTATTCCCGAACCGAATATAACCCCGACTCTGTTTTTGTTAATTTTTTCCCAATCAAAATTTGCATCTTTTACCGCTTCTTCGGCGGCAATCATAGCAAATTGGGTGTAAAGATCCATTTTGCGCACTTCTTTTCTATCGAAGTGCGCCAAAGGATCAAAATTCTTGACTTCGCAAGCAAAACGGGTTTTGAACTTTTCGGCATCTATACGTGTAATAGGTGCAGCACCACTGACACCGTTTTTTAATCCTTGCCAGTATTCCTGTACATTATTACCAATGGGTGTTAAGGCACCCATGCCGGTTACAACTACCCGTTTCAGTTCCATAGTTTTAGTTGTTTAATGCTTCTTCAATGTATTTAACAGCTTGACCAACGGTTTGGATTTGCTCTGCTTGATCGTCGGGTATTTGAATGTTGAATTCTTTTTCAAATTCCATAATTAACTCAACCGTGTCAAGTGAATCAGCCCCAAGGTCAGTTGTAAAGTTAGCTTCGGGGGTTACATCATTTTCGTCAACTCCTAATTTGTCAACGATTATTGCTTTTACTCTTGATGCAATGTCAGACATAATATTTAATTTTTAATTGATTAATGTTCGGCAAAAATAATAAACTTTGGAAATATACAAGTTTTTTTAGTCATTTTTTTGCTTTTTATCGTATTTTGGTATTGATTTTAAGCATTTAACAAAAAATTTTTCATTGGGTTTTTACCAAATATAACTAAATAGAAGCTTGAATTCTCCATTGGAAAAATCGTTTTTCATCTCTTTTTTATTCCACGGAAAACGATTGGCTATCCAATTTCCATAAGAAAAGTTTATTTTGAAACTTCTCCAATCAAAATAACCAAATCCGTAGGTAAAGTCAGGATCCCAAGGCATTTTAGATTCTGATTTCGGGTAGAAATATACTGCTCCTTCAATGTAAATATTGTGCCAGATTACATAACGACTGGATGCTCCTAACACAAATTTGTGATTGCCTAAAACTTGTTTTCCATACCTGTCCGTATATTCATATTGGTATCGGAGAAAAGGACTGAAATACAATTGTGTGGTTTCGTCCCATTTCATTTTTGTAAAATATTCTCCCAAAGCATAATGATTGAAACTGAGAAAGAAAAAACCCCGCTTCATATTATCAAAAAAATTGTAAGTTCCGTCAAAACGGTTAGGTTGATAATTTTCATACCCATAAGAAAAAGTATGATTTCGCCAGTTATAATTTCCAATGGAATAATATAAATTTGACAACCATTTGGGTTGGGTTTTATCTTGATTCAAATCGCCAAATAAAGAAAAACGTAATTGGAATTCTTTATAAAATTTGATATTCATATTATAATTAACTCCATAACGATTATAATCGATGAATTGGGTATTGTCATTACTCAAATAAGTGATTTTATTAAAATACGTTCCAATGGACCCGGATATTTTATATTTTCCCAGCCAGCAACAATCGCTATGCAGAATATCTCCCATTGTTTGTGTTCCTTGTTCAAACAGACTTTGACCAAAATTTATTTGAACAATAAACCATAATAATAAAGTGAACCAATTTTTTTTCATAATAAATTATTTTTTTG
>JALSTJ010000393.1 GCA_026983815.1 Flavobacteriales bacterium | reverse complement strand
ACTATCAAAAAGCTACTTCCACCAGAAGTGAAGAAAATAGGTTTAAACAAAACAAAACCAAAAGAAAAACATTGAAAATCAGTAGTTTTGATGAAACCAAATTGTTGAACTTCTATTCAATGGTCGGTATCAATTTCCAAAACATTGCTTCCAACGATGCTTTGATTTCGTCCAAACTTACCCAAATGTCCAAAGACGGTTGGGAATTGTTTAGTGTAGCCAGCGGTGTGGAAAGCGATGCCGGAAAAGGCGATGGCAAAGGTATTTTCATTACCCGTTATATTTTTAGACGTCCGCTTAAATAAATGCAATGGATTTTATAAAAAACCGCTTGAAAAATCAAGCGGTTTTTTTTAATCGTATTCGTTGAGTCCATATAAAACTTCTTTGAGTTTACTGCCGTTGATTTCTACCGGTTTGTATGCGGTATTAAATTTTTCAATGGCAATATCCACATCTTTTTTTAGTTTGCTGTATTGTATGGGAAGACGACTGCTGCATTGTTGTTCGTGTTCATAACTGTTTAAAATAATTTTGAATTTTTGATAAAAACTGACGCCTTGGTCTATAAAGCTGTTGTATTTTGTAATAAACTGCACCAGTTGATCAATGGGAAAATTAATATTCACTTGCATTTTCATCACTTTTCCTTGATTGTTATTGGTCGTAGCTTCATCCAATATTTCCAAATATTTGTTGAGTTTATTACGAATCATATCCCAATCGTCATTGGCACGACATTCTTTTAGTGAAGTAAAATACTTGATGGGTTTGGTAAAATCCTTAAAAAGACTTTCCAAATCCGATTTTATTTTATCGTTTTGTTTTTGCAAAAAAGCCGTTTCAAAATATACCGTATTCAAATCATTGTTCATACGTAAGCTAAAATCAATGATGCAATCCACCTTTTTCAACTCTTGTTCTTTTTCTTTGGCAGAAGTATCGCTTGAAAGCAAATTTACCAGTAAATCCATAGTAGAAGCATAGATATTGTCCCCCAATATTTTGGTGAGTTTTAATCCTTTTTTCTTTCCGGATTTTTCTTTTATCAGGTCTTTTACTTCAATGAATTCGGGATAAGAGTTGGGATTGGCAATATTGTTGATTTCACGAAAAGTAGCTACGGACGAGAAATGATGATCCAAGGATAACACCTTTTCATAAAGCAGTTTTATGATACTTAAACCTTTGAGATAACGAATTTTAAGAATTTTGTTCAGCTCTTCGTTTTCCATTTCCGCCAATTTTTCCATAAGTTGGTCTTTTTGTATCAACAGGTTTACTTTTTCATCGGTATTTGTAGCGGTTAAAAGTTTTCGGTTGATATCTTTAACGGATAAATAAATTTGTTGTTTGCGAAATGCATACGTATTTTTAACGCTGACAATTTCATTTATCATTTCCTGAAAAACACGATTGATATCTTCATCGTATTTCGGATTTATATTATTACTAAAACTTTTATTGCTAAATAAAAATAACAATAAAGCCATTATTATGATTTTTTTCATAGTTTTTTTTGTTTTTTTGTCATTAATAAATTCTTATCTCTCGGTATGTTTATAACTTCTACGGAGTGACAGTCTGTCCTGATATTTGGTAAAGGAATATATTAA
>JALSTJ010000392.1 GCA_026983815.1 Flavobacteriales bacterium | reverse complement strand
CCGGTTTGATTAGCCGGACAAACATCCGTACAACGTCCACATTCCGTACAAGTATAAGCATTGAGCAAATAAACCCATTCCAAATCAAAAATATCTTTGGCGCCAAAACGTTCCGGTTCGCCTTCATCTTCGGGTGGTGCAGCGTAGGGGTCGGCATTGGGGTCCATCATCATTTGCACTTCTTTTTTTACACTTTCCAAGTTATCCACTTTTGCCAATGGAGGAAGTTTGGCATAATAAGTATTCGGAAAAGCAAAAAGTATATGCAAATGTTTAGAAAAATAAAGATAATTCAAGAAAATCAATATCCCGATGATATGAAACCACCAAGCACCACGCTCAATAAACACTAACGAATGTGCATTTTCGGGCAAAAAACTCATCAAATAGCTACTAACGGGAAATCCTCCTACAATTCCTTCTTTAAAATAATAATGTCCGTATTTTAATAATTGCAATTTATGGTCGGCGGCGTTCATTATCAAAAAAGCCGACATCAAAACCATTTCAAAATAAAGAATAAGATTAGCGTCTTTTTTTGGCCAACCTTTCATTTCGGGACTTTGAAAACGCAAGAGTTTCAGAATATTACGTCTAATCCAGAAAATAACGACGGCAACAATAACCAAAGCGGCAAGAAATTCAAAGGCGCCAATCAAAAAATTATAAAATTTTCCAAGCGGATGTAAAACCCGATGGGTGCCGAAAATTCCGTCAATAATAATTTCTATCACTTCAATATTAATAATGATAAAACCCAAGTAAACCACCAAGTGCAAAAGAGCAGGAACAGGTCGTTTGAACATTTTTTGCTGTCCGAATGCTTTCAAAAGCATATTTTTCCAACGTTCTTCTTTTCTATCCTTTCGGTTTGAGGGTTTACCCAGTTTTACATTTCGGATAGCTTTTTTTATGTTATAAGCAAAATACCCTATGCCTATTCCTAGCAGAATAACAAAAATAATATTATCTATGTATTGCATAATCCAGAGTTAATTTTGAAAGTAAAAATACAACAAAAGAATGTTTTTCTACTGATTTTTATCTTTTTTTCCAAAAATAGAAAAATGAACATATCTTTTGGGGTGTTCCCTGATATTTTTTAGTAACAGTTCTAACTCTTTGGTAGATTTTTCCAGATTTTCATAAAGTTTCTTATCGTTCATTAATTTTGCCATGGTTCCATCGCCTTTATTCAATTTATCCAATGTCAATTTAAGTGTTTTTATGCTTTGCGAAAGCTGAGCGGAAAGTTCTCCCGGCTTTAAGTTTTTTAAGGAATCCGATAATACTGCAAAATCAGTTGATATTTTATGAAAATTGTCCAAAGTAGAGGTAATGTTTTCTTTGTTTTTGTTCATTAACAAATCCAATTCCTTTGATGTTTTTTTGAAATTCCTAATGGTAACGGACAAGTCGTTAAGTCCTGTTTTAATGTTATTCTGCGTCTGATTATCCAAGATATTATTAATGCCGAATAAAATGGAATCTAAAGAAGTCAAAGAACTCAAAAGTTTATTTTGCAAAGGATCTAATTTTTCATTAACCAAATCGAACATTCCCGGGGTTTTCATCACCTGTAAGGTGTCTCCATCTTTGGCAATCCGATTGCCATCTTCAG
>JALSTJ010000391.1 GCA_026983815.1 Flavobacteriales bacterium | reverse complement strand
ATCACCACAAGCAATTACCGGTTTTTGTTTTTCCAATTTCAATAAGAAATCTTTAAAATCTTTATTCCATTGGTCTCTATAATCCAAGCGTTTTAATTTTTGACCGGAATTGGGAACATAGACGGTTACCAAGAAAAAATTTTCAAATGCCGCAGTGATTATCCTTCCTTCCTTATCGTGTTTTTCGTTTCCCATTCCATAGAATATTTCCAAGGGTTCTCTTTGGGATAATAAAGCCGTTCCTGAATATCCTTTTTTTTCGGCACTACTGGCATAAATATATTTAAAATCCAATGTTTCCAATAGTGCTTTTGCAGTGGGGACATCTGCTTTTGTCTCTTGTAAACATAAAATATCGGGGTTTAACTTTTGGATATCTTCCTTAAAATTTTTCTTTATAATCGCTCTAAGACCATTAATATTCCAAGTGGTTATCTTCATTTTTAATTTTATTATTACAAAAATAAAGAATTTTCTTTCAATATCAAGCAATATTTAATATTTGATAAAAATTTTGGCATGCAATTTGGAATATAATGATTAGAACCGCAGTTTAATTAAAAATTAGTATTATGAAAAAGTTAGTTTATTTATTCGTTTCAGGGCTGATGTTTAACAGCATATATGCGGTTAATTCATATAGACCCGCTTGGAGATTATTAGACGAACCCGTAAAGATTACGGTAAGAGGGGTTGATTTTTTTATCTTTCCTTCGGGCGCATTCGATTTCAATACGCATCAAAGACATAATCCTTATTATTATGCCCCGGGAGAATATGGCATCAGGATAGAAAAAGATCGTTATGGAAAAATCCGAAGAGTTGGAAATGTTTTTATCAATTATAACCGGTATGGACAAGTCCGAAGGTTAGGAAATGTTTTTATTTCATATAATTATCAAGGATATGTTAGAAAAATAGGTCATTTGCACTTGAGATATTTTGGCAACAAATATCGGGTAATCCGATACCGACCTCAAAGCTATTTTTCCTCGAGTTATTATTATGGACCTTCCGGTGGCTATCAATCCACTCCAAATTATTATTACCATGATGATTGGGAAAATTATGAAGATGAAAATACTTGGGAAAATGAAGATCATGATTATTATTTCAGAGGAAAGAAAAAAGACAAAACCAAAGGAAGAATACATTAAAAAAGAGGGCTATGCCCTCTTTTTTATTTTAACAATATGAATTCAACAGGTTTATTTGTCTTGGGCATCATAAAAATCACATAAGGTTGTGTGATAACCATGATAGCTATTTTTCCGGTCTGCACGCTATAATAAACCTTCAACGAATCATCGGATTCAATAATTTTATCAATTTTGATTGTGAATCCACCGGTTGATTGTTGTCCCAAAAATATACCTCCCAAAACAGATTTGTTAAAATCAATAGCAAATTCATTTTTAGGAATTCCGTTTTTTTTATGGAATTCATTTATTTCCTTTGAATTTCTCCAAATCAAATTTACCGGTTCCGTAATACCGCTATGTCCACCTTTTTCAAGAATTTTAAAGGAAACATTATGAGTTTCTTTTGGATTTTCAGGTAATTTTTTTGTTGAATTACAAGAAACAAAAAATAATATTAAAACAAGGTACCTATACATATATT
>JALSTJ010000390.1 GCA_026983815.1 Flavobacteriales bacterium | reverse complement strand
AGAGCGATACTTTTTTTTTCTTGAAAAGCAGCATCATCCATCAATCCTATAAAATACACCTCGTCAATCAGTCCGAAAGTATCATTCGGTTTGTATTGGTCTTTTAAAATTTCTTCGGCTGTGGAGGGATTATCGGTCAGATAATTTACGGGAATATTGAGTTGTTCCATTAAATCCTTAACGGCATCGACCAAGTTTTTTTCTTTGAAAGCTTTAAGTTTCATAGCTATTTTAATTTTTTTAGTCCGGGTATGGATAAAATACTCTTCATTTGTTGAATTGCTTGTTCATTCAGTATTTGCAGTCTTTTGGTTTGCGATAGATTTTGACGTATAAACAAAGCATTCATACTTTCGAGGTTTGCCAAAACGACCAATTGTTCAATACTTGCATAATCCCTTATATTACCTGTTTTTTCGGGGTTTTCTTTTCTCCATTCGGCAGCCGTTATTCCAAACAGTGCAAGGTTTAAAATATCGGCTTCGGAAGCATAAACTTGTTTGATTTTTTCGGGAGACAGTTTTTGCGGTATCAGGTTTTCTTTAATGGCATCTGTATGAATTTTGTAATTTATTTTGGAAAGAATTCTACTCACATTCCATCCCAAGGCTTTATTTTCTATTTCTTTTAATCGTTGAAATTCTTTGACTACATAGAGTTCAAATTCCACGGAAATCCAATTGGCAAATTTAAAAGCAATATCTTTGTGCGCATAAGTTCCACCATATCGTCCGGATTTTACGATAAAACCTATGGCTCCGGTTGAATTAATCCACTTTTTTGGAGACATAGTAAAAGCATTTAGTCCGGCTTGGTTTCTAAACCCCTCGAATTCGAGGGATTTAAAATCGGGGTTGTATAAAGTTTCCCAGAGACCTAAAAATTCAATGGTATTTCTATTACGCATCCAGTTGCCAATGGCAGCGCTGGCATCGTCGGTTTTATATTTGGCTATGTCTGTAAGTGAAATGAAGTCTTTGTTTTGATGTTTATAAATGCTAATGGAACTTCCTTTTACTTTTAATATTTTTTTATTTGCCATTGATTAAATTTTTTATAAACTCACCAAAAACCAAGTAATCAAATCAAAATTATCGGTTTTAAATTTATCCTCGGTTTTGATATTTTGTTTTATTCTTTTAACTGCTTCTTTATCTCCCGCTTGTAATTTGGAGATTAGATCCATTGCTTCATTACCCATTTTTGTCTTTACGGTACCGTCTGCTTGTTTTTCTTCTTCAACCGCTTGTGTTTTTAACCAATTTTTTAAGGCGTTAACCAATTCTTGTATGGCTTTCTCTTCACCTTTATCTATATTTTTCGGGACATAACGATCTTTTTCTTTATGGTGCGTCAATGCATCCAGAATTTCTTTTTGATTTAGCAAAACGGGATTTCCTTGTTTGTCAATGTATATTAGATTATAATATTGATATTGATAATCGGTTGTTTTGGGCGGTTTTGCCGGATATCCCAAAAGGGCAATAATTCCTTCTTTGTTACAAATTTCTTTATCGGCAACAAATCCCGTATAAACTCCATTGGGCATTTGCTCATATTCTTTTCGGTTTTTATTTAATTCGGATAATAAGTCTTGTCTGTAAGTTTCCAGAGATAAATCGTCAAAACC
>JALSTJ010000389.1 GCA_026983815.1 Flavobacteriales bacterium | reverse complement strand
AACAAGCCCAAGCGGTTTTAGGAGACTTTTCTTATAATCTCAAAATGGATTCTTTGCAACCGGCAAAAGATATTACTTACGAAAATGATTTGTTTAAAGCCGTAATTTCCAAAAAAGGCGGATATTTCAAGAGTTTTGAATTAAAAAAATACAAGACTTATGATTCCCTTCCTTTAATGTTGATAAAAAACGGGAATGCACATTTCAATTTGAAACTCAAAACCAAAGACGGCAAAGAAATCAACACCGAAATTTTGGATTTTCATCCGCAAGTAACCAAAGACGGAGCGAATACGCATATCAGTATGAAAGTTTACACCGGAGATGATGCTTATTTGGAATATCAATATATATTTAAG
Source organism: Flavobacteriales bacterium (assembly GCA_026983815.1). Lineage (GTDB taxonomy): Bacteria > Bacteroidota > Bacteroidia > Flavobacteriales > Flavobacteriaceae > JALSPZ01. The sequence continues at coordinate 7,375 of JALSTJ010000389.1, read as the reverse complement.
GACAAGGACTATTTATTTGATTTTAATATCCGAACCAAAAATTTGGAACAAACCCTTGCCAATGATTCCGTTCCTTTGCATTGGGATTTAAAAGCATACCGTCATGAGAAAGGAGTGGCTTATGAAAATCGTTTTACTACTTTGAAATATGAATATGACCAAGATGAAGTTGATAATTTAAGCCCCATGAAAGACCAAGATGAAGAGCAAGCGGAACACGTGGATTGGGTGGATTATAAACAACATTTCTTTTCTACATTTTTGATATCCAAAGAAAAACCTTTTGCCCGTGCAAAATTCAAACAGATAAATTTGGCTAAATCAAAATCGGATACTTTAAAGTTTACCAAGCAATTTTTTACGGATACCCAACTAAAAACCGACCAAGGAAATCTATCGTATTCCTTTAAAATGTATTATGGTCCCAATGATTACAAACTTTTGCAATCCTATGATATGGGAATTGAAAAAGTTATTCCGTTGGGTTGGGGTATTTTCGGTTGGGTAAACAAATGGTTTATGATGCCGTTGTTTAACTTTTTAAGTAGTAAGATATTGAATTACGGATTGGTAATCATTTTAATGACAGTCATTATACGTTTGATAGTTTCGCCATTGACTTACAAAACCTATGTGTCACAGGCAAAAAATAAGATTATCAAACCCGAAATGGAAGAAATCAATAAAAAATACAAGGACAATCCGGCCAAACGTCAAAAAGCCATAATGGAATTGCAATCCAAAGCAGGTGTAAGTCCTATGGCGGGTTGTTTACCATCTTTGATTTTCTTACCGATTTTTTATGCACTGTTCAGATTTTTCCCTGCTGAGATTGGGCTTAGACAGAAAGGATTTCTTTGGGTGGACGATTTATCTGCTTATGAATCCGTGTTCAAATTACCTTTCCATATCCCGATGTATGGCGATACGGTCAGTTTGTTTGCCATTTTGGCGGCGGTAACTATGTTTATATATATGAAAATGAATATGAGCTCACAAGCAAATATGTCTATGCCGACGCAAGAAGGTATGCCGGATATGCAAAAAATGATGAAGTGGATGTTTTATATTTCACCCATTATGATGTTGGTATTTTTTAACAGATATGCAGCAGGATTGAGTTTGTATTATTTCATTTCCAATTTGATGACAATCATTATTTTGATTGTTATCAAGAAATATGTAATAGATGAAGAAAAAATAAAAGCCGTCATTGAAGAAAACAAGAAAAAACCGAAAAAACAAGGACGTTTTGCACGAAAAATGGCGGAGCTTATGGAAAAAGCAGAAGAACAAAAACGTTTGCAAGAAGAAATGAAAAAACGGAATAAAGGACGGAAAAAATAAATTTTTATTGTAAGAAAAATATTTTTTCAAGTTTTTTTCAATTCCGTCATAGATATTTTTTTTAAAACAAAAGTAATGTTTTGATTTGTAATGAGTTGTAAAAAAATGATAGAAAAATTGTATTAACACACCCCCAACCCCTCTCATAGAGGGGAGCTTCGAAAGCCTTATCTGTATACGAGGATTTTTCGTAAAATTTGAGTGAATGGAACGTAAAACTGTCTGTTGTTTGAAGCTTTTGTGGAGTATGAGCGATTCTGTCTCCCGATAGCTATCGGGACAGAACGAAGCGACGATAGGAGCGGTTCCGATAACTATCGGAAGAAGAATCTCTTTTATTAATGCTTATTCCGATAGCTATCGGAAGTTAATGATAAATGAGATTCCTCGTCGCTCGCACACTCGCTCTGTCGGAATGACAAACAATTTATTACAAGGCTTTGTCAGCCTAGCCCCGATAGCTATCGGGATTTTGTTACCATTGAGCAAGGTCGAAATGTTCATCGATGGAAAAAGTAAAAGTTAAATTTATTTAGGACAGGATTGGTTTTTTATAAAAACACAAGGGATATGGGAATATTCTGATAAAACCATTCAAATTGGGAGAATATGAAGTATGCACATTCCCATATTTGGGACAGATTTGTAAAGAAAAAAATTTTCTTTAATAATTTATCGATTTAATATTCTGTTTATACAAGGTGTTTTTATAAATAATTATTGAAGTCCGGATTTTTTTCGTATAAGCCAAAGTCCGAAAAAAGTAATCATAGCATTTATTAACAGCAGAACATAACCGATATGAAACCCTGTCCATTTGATTATTAAAACATTTAAAATCCAAGATAAAATAGGAGATAAGATAACTATAAAAGGAACAAATTTGTCTTTAATATCATATTTTGTTAATAAACCAAAAGCATATAAACCCAATAAAGGTCCGTAGGTATATCCTGCTATTTGAAATACCATATTGATAACGCTGTCGTTATTTATCGCTTTGAATATCAATATTATAACTATAAGTAATACGGAAAAAGCAATATTTACTTTTATACGGATTTTTTTCTTTTCTCCATCGGATTTGTTTTCGGTATTTAAAAAATCAGTATAAAATGAAGTAGTAAGCGCTGTCAGTGCTGAATCTGCCGATGAAAATGCGGCTGCTGCAATTCCCAGTAAAAATACAACACCCGCTATTATTCCCAAATTATTTAGTGCCAATCTTGGAAAAATTGTATCGGTTTCCAAAAAATGTCCTGCTTGGTCAATAGGAATATCAATACCTTTTTGCTGAATAAAAACATATAACAATACTCCTAATGAAAGAAAAATTAGGTTAGTAATTACCAAAATTATACTATATAAATATATATTTTTTTGTGCTTCTTTAAGCGTAGGACAAGTCAAACTTTTTTGCATTTCGTTTTGATCAAGACCGTTCATCGCAATGGCTACTACAATTCCTGTTATAAATTGCTTGTAAAAATTCTTTTCGTAATTCCAATCCCAATTAAAAATATTTGAATATTTACTATGCTGTATCGTATTTATCACGCCTCCAATTGACAGATGTAAATTTTTAGCTATAAGAATAATGATAACAATCACGGATAATAACATCATAGAAGTTTGGAAAATATCCGTCCAAACAATTGTTTTAATTCCTGCTTTATAAGTATATGCCCAAATCATCAAAATAGTTACAATAACCGTAATGATAAAAGGTATATTATAATGACTGAAAAAAGTGAAATGAAGCACGGTCGCTACTACAAATAAACGCAAAGATGCTCCAATGGATTGTGATAATAAGAATATTGAAGCTCCTGTTTTATGAGAAATTTTTCCCAAACGAGAACCCAAATAAGAATAAATTGATACGAGTTTTAAACGGTAATACAAAGGCAACAAAACCAAAGCAATCAATAAATAACCTACTAAATATCCCAAAACCAATTGAAAATAATAAAAATTTGTATTTCCAACTTCTCCGGGGACAGAAATAAAAGTAATTCCCGATAGCGAAGCACCTATCATTCCAAAAGCCACAACATACCAAGGAGATTTTCTATTTCCAGTAAAGTAGGTTTCAACATCGGCATTTTTGGAAGTGAAATGAGATATAAACATCAATATACCGAAATATACTAAAAAAACAAGTAAAACAATAAGCGGATTCATAAAAGTGATTTATAATTCCAACAAAAATAAAAAATTTAATTAACTTTAATTTTTAAAAAAATCATTATACAATGAAAAAAACTAAAATATTCATAAAGCCATTAGATACGGAACAAGAAATAACCGAATGTGCTTCTTTTATTTCCAATACGGAACCTTGGAATATTTTAAAAATAACTGCGGAACAGTTGGAAAACACTTTACGCGATAGATTTTACGAATCTTATATTGCTTATGTCGGAGATGAAATAGCCGGGGTTGCAATCATACAATTAAAAGGTGTTTGTACGGGTTATTTAAAAAGTATTGCCGTGAAAGAAAAATTTAGGAAAAACAAAATAGGCAGTTTGCTTATGGATTATATCGAAAAACGAATTTTTTCCATACATCCGAATGTATTCCTGTGCGTATCATCTTTTAATGAAGGAGCTAAAAGGTTCTATATCAAACGAGGATATAACGAAATCGGTATAATCAAAGATTATGTTGTAGAGGGATACGATGAAATTTTGATGAGAAAAAGTAAAGGACCAATATCATAAAGACGATAATTGAGAACTTATTCTCAAATTATTAAACAAAATATAGCATTATAGAGATATTACTTAATCAATAAACTATTAAACAATAATTTATAAGCAACTTGTGTAGATGCTCTAAATTGCGGATTAAAACTAAACAATATCATTTGACCTTTATTTTTCTTTAACCATACAATAGCGGTTTTATTAGCAATAAGATTTATTTTTTCTGCATAGCCACTCATTAAAATATTTTTATCGGAAAATTTTGCTATTACTCTTCTATCCATATCATAAGCGGGCAAATCTGTGATAAATACGGGACGTCCGCGATAAAAAACCCCAATGCTTTCAGGTAATCCCAAATTAATATCAAAATCTTTTTTCAATTTTATCTTGACCAGTGAACCGGGACAATATAAACCTTGTTTTTTCAGACTACTTGAAATATCCTTAAATGGCAAAACAAAATCCTCGTTTTCTTTTGAATTTACAGGTACGGACAAATTACCTTCAAACAAACCGGTGGAACGTCCCCAAGCCAATATTACTCCTCCGGAATTTAGAAATTTCATCAAATTGTCCATCCCTTTTTTGCCAATACCTTTGGTAAATTCTCTCGGGAAAAACGGCGTGGAATATGATCCGCTACTTGTTTTTGACTTTCCTTCTTTAAGAATATCTTTATCATTGTCCGGAAAAATCACGACATCAAAATTTTTATTAAAATCGATGTTTTTAAATTCTCCAGGGTGAATTACATTGTATTTTATATGGTAATTATCAAAGATAAAACGTGTCCAACCTGCATCGGAATCTTGTAAATATGTTTCAACCAAAGCAATTCTAGGCAATTTTACTTCTTTTGCTGATAAATTTATTTTTTTATTCACAAAAACAGGATCAATATTGATATCTGTCAAAATTTCTTTTATTTTAGATGTTTTGGGAATTATAAAACTACCTTTTGAAATTTTTAAATTATTATCAGCATAAGATTTTGTTAAACGCAAGACCTTCAAACCTAAACTTTCGGCTTTAAACATTGCTTTATAACTATCATTATATTCTACCGGAAATACGGCGTAAGTATATATTTTGGGAATTTGATTGTTTTTTATTGAAAATTTGCCTTCGACAAGCTCAATATTATTTTCCAATTCAGGATATGATTTTTCAATTTCATCGGTCAAAACACCTCTGTGTAAAGGTAAAGACCAAGTGGTAATATCGTAGGGGAGAATAAGTTTTCCGTTTTTACTGTAATGTCTAACAGGAAATTCTTGTGCTTCCAATATCTCTTTTATAAATGCTCTAAAAGGTTGGGATAGCGGAACGACGATATCTCCTTTTTTGTAGAGTCTATTATCCAAATTGACATCTTGTTTTAATTTGTATATTTTGATCCCGTGTTCTTTCAATAAATTTACCATTCGCACCATTTCCGATAGGTCGTGTTGCTTTAATGGTATGATGTAATAATAGGGAGCTTGTGTTTTTCCTTTATTTATTTCCTTTTTACACAAATGATTTTTTAGACGCAAAATTTCGTCTTTATGCAACGAAGCTGTATTGATAACCGAAAAAGTTGAAGCCAATTCATATTTTATAATATCTGATAAACGCCACCAACCGCCGGGCCAAGGATCGGGAAAATTAGATGATTTTTTGTATTCGGATAAACCTTTTCCACTGACATATAATTCATTATCTTCAATAAAAATAGGGGTGGCTATTCGGGCGCTAGCCATTTCGGTTAGTAGAGAAATAATATTTTTCCAATGAGATGTTTCGGTTGACCCCGGCCAATAGTCATCAAATTCGTAGGAATGTGCAACTCCTTTAAGTCCTTGTGCGGTCATATCTTTTTGCATACCTATACCGAAAAGTCCGTCCCAAGTCCAGAGTTCCGCATCTACATTTTGGGCGATAGGGTCGTGTTTGGGTGGAACAAAACATCTTACACGCCTATGCCACATTTGATGTTTTTCGATTAAAATTTGAGGAAACCATTCGTCGTTAAAAAAACGATTTACGGCTTTGGTTTCCGATTGTGAAAGTGTAATAAAATCACGATTGTTATCGTGTCCGACATATTTGTTATATACCCCCGGATACCAAGTGCCTTCATATTTTGTGCCTTTGTATTTATTGTAATTATGCACAATCATATCCATACCATCAGGATTATGAGGTACAATTATATAAACAACATTTTCAATATTTTTTAATAAAACAGGGTCTTTGGTCGTGGCAATTTTATAGATAACCAAAGGAGCGGCTTGCATTGGAGCTACTTCGTCGGAGTGCATCGAAAGTGTGGCCAAAATAAAAACTTTTCCTTCTTTGACATATTTTTCAACTTGTTCATCAGTTAATTGACCGTTAATAGCCAATTCTTTGTTTATTTCTTTAAGGCGAGTTAGATTTTTTAAATTATTTTCCGCTGAAAGTAAAATGGCATACATAGGTCTGTTGAGCATTGTTTTGCCTATTTTTATCAACTTTACCCGTTCCGATTCTTTATCAACAATTTTTGCATAATTGATAAATTGTTCATAATCAAACATCATTCTATCTGTTCCGGGTTTGAATTTAAAAAAATCTTCGGGTTTTGTAATTTGGGACGTTATTATAAAAGTGTTTATAAATAATAAAGAAATTAACAATACTTTTATTTTTTTTTTCATCAGAACCGATTTAAAATTTTTAAAAGATAAAATTACAAAAAATTATTATATTATTTTTTTGCTAATTATTACTTGAATGTAGCCCGATTAATGTCGATGATAAAGATTTTAAAACCGGCTATTTATCAATTTATGATATGTTTGGTAATTTAAAACTTAAAAAGAAAATCCAGAAAACAAATCGTCCGATTGATATCAGTAGTTTAAAAGCAGGACTTTATATATTAAAAGTCTCGTCAAAAGATAAGATTTATAAAAATGTTAAACTAATTGTCAATTAATTAAGAATTAATTACCCCATAAATTTACTATATTTGTGGGGTATTTTTTTGTTTATGAAAAAATTATTTATATTTCTATATATTTTTATTAATGTAATTTTCATAATTAAATATACATCACGTTTAAATATATTAAGTCCTTATTTGTTTGGTATATTATATTCTTTTGTTGTTGTATTTTTTTTATTTTTGTATAGCTTTCCTTTAAAAAAAGAAAAAATTTATTATTTTATTTTCTATTTCTTATCTGTCTTATTTTTTGCTTTAACAATCTACATCAATTATAAAGTAGATCCATATAAATTAAATGTAGATAGGTGGTCAGCAATGGAAGTCGGAATTAAATCTTTAC
>JALSTJ010000388.1 GCA_026983815.1 Flavobacteriales bacterium | reverse complement strand
TTGGTTCTTGTGGTCGCGAATTGTGCTGTTCCACTTGGCTTACGGATTTTAGAAGCGTCAGCACCAGTGCGGCAAAATATCAGCAGCTGTCTTTGAATATGCAAAAACTTGCGGGACAATGTGGAAAACTCAAATGTTGTTTGAATTTTGAACTGGATTCTTATTTGGATGCATTAACCGCTTTCCCCGAACAAAATCGTCAGTTGATAACCGAAAAAGGAAACGCCAAGTTAATCAAAACCGATATTTTCAAAAAATACCTATGGTATGCTTATATTGATACGGAAGAAAATGGAAATACTTGGCACAAGTTGAGCTTGGACCAAGTGAACGAAATCATCGAAATGAATGATAATGAACAAAAAGCCGTCAGTTTGGAAGAATATTCAGCCGATTTAACCCTACAAGAAGCCTTACCCGAAGATAATTTTGAAAATGTTGTCGGTCAAGATAATATCAATCGTTTTGATGAAATAAAACCCCGTAGAAAGAAAAGAAAAAAACGCAGGAACAAAAACAATAAAAATAATCAAACTAAAAATCAAAAGAAAAACAACGGAAATAGAAATGGAAAAAATAAAAAATAGTTTATTATTTCTCTTGATTTTATATCTATCGTCTTGCTCGGATACACGTTTGGTCAAGCAACAAATTCAAGATATGTCTCATGAAGAATGGGTAAAGGATTCAATAGTAAAACTGAATTTCAAACCCAAAGAAAATCAAAAATATGATATTTCTTTTTTGATAAGAAATAACAATCATTATCCATATAGTAATATTTTTTTAATTGCCGAAATCGAAAATAAAAAACATCAAATGATAGATACATTGGAATACGAAATGGCTAATGAAAAAGGTGAATGGTTGGGTTCGGGTTTTGGCGATATCAAAGAGAGCAAATTGATTTATAAAAAAAATTATCAGTTTAAGGATACGCTTCCTTATACTATAAAATTACAACAAGCCGTCAGAAAAACCGGAAATATCAATGGCGAAGAAAAACTCAAAGGAATTGTGAATGTCGGTATAGTTATTGAACAATCAAAAACGAAATAAACAACAAATGGCAAAGAAAAAAACAAATACAAATTATAAAAAGTATCTTAAAATATTTTGGGGCTTATATTTTGCCGGATTATTTTTTGTAGTGGCTATATTCTTTTTGGCTGCCAAAGGATTTCTGGGATATATGCCCGATTTTGAAGTATTGGAAAACCCAAAATCAAATTTATCTACCCAAATCATTTCATCGGATGATAAAGTTATCGGCAAATTTTATCTAAAAGAAAATCGTACACCTGTTCGTTATGATGAGCTTTCTCCTTGGTTGCCCAAAGCTTTGGTGGCTACCGAGGATGAACGTTTCTACGATCATTCCGGTATAGATTTCAAAAGTTTGTTCAGAGCCATAGTTTTTATGGGGAAAAAAGGAGGAGGAAGTACAGTTACTCAACAATTGTCCAAATTGTTATTTCACAAACGGGAACATAAAACTTTTTGGCAAAAAATCAAGCAAAAAATCAAAGAACAAATTATAGCCGTACGTCTGGAAAAACAATATACCAAAGATGAGATTATCGCAATGTATCTCAATCAATTTGATTGGCTAAATCAAGGCGTGGGAATTAAGTCGGC
>JALSTJ010000387.1 GCA_026983815.1 Flavobacteriales bacterium | reverse complement strand
TTGAAAACTTCTTTGCGAATCATTATGCAATTTGCCCCTAAGGATATTGAAATTGCCGATGTAGAAAAAGAAATCACCAAAATTGAAGGCGTTAAAAACATTCATCACGTTCATATTTGGCAATTGAACGATAAATCGTATCATTTGGAAGGACACGTTGAGTTTAATAAAGACATCAAACTGTCGGAATTTGACAAAATATGCGAAAAAATAGAAGAAGTCCTGTTGGAAAAATTCAAAATCAATCATACCAATATCCAACCCGAATGGCATCGGGACGACCCGAAAGAGTATATAATTCCGGATCATTAATGATATTTTATTTTGTTATAAACAATTATAAATCAGCGGAATATTCTGTTTTATGAATTGAAACAGCTAATTATTTTTTTCCATTGATAAACATTTCAACCTTACTCAGTGGTAAAATAAATCTCCATAAATAAAGTGTGTCAAAAAATTTTATACAGTTGTTTTTAACTTTTTGTTAAGTTAAACTGCATATTTTTCAGTTGAAAAATGACAAATTGTAAGTAAAACTGACAATATAATTATTTAACATAATATGGTAATATTTTTGAGTATTAGGAGCATGTAAAACAAAAAAATAAAAAGATATGAAAACCATGAAAAATGCCGTATTAAGCTTATTAGTATTAGCTATGGTAAGCACAGGATGTGCACAAGAAAAAACAGGAAAAACCAATGAAAAAAGCAAACAAGAAATTCCTGCAAAACCCAAAGCTCCTAAGATGAGCAAAGAAGAAATGCAAAAAAATATTGCGGAAAATGCCCAAAAAGATTTTGCTATTAAAGAAAATGAAAACACCACTCAAGCAATAAAAATTTTGGGAGAAACTCAAGAAGTAATCGATTTTATTGCTAAAAACAAGGATAAGAAAGCTAAAGAAAAATTAGCCAAACTGATTGGCGAATTGGAAATTATGATGACCAAAGATCCGAATTTGGCATTAGTTCCGGTTGATGTTTCTTATGAAGTGAATGATGCGGTAGTGGATATTCCGGCTGCAAAAGCCATAACAAAAGCAGCAAAAGAAGAAATGGATAAAGGTTATTATCAAACGGCAAAAGAATTGATGAATTCTTTGAGCAGCGAGCTTAAAATAAAAACCGCTTATTTGCCCTTTGCCACTTATCCCGATGCTATGAGATTGGCTGCAGCATTATTGGAAAAAGGCAAAAAACAAGAAGCAACCGATATTTTGGTAAAAGCTTTAAATACTTTGGTAATTCAGGAAGTGAAATTGCCCTTGCCTATTCTAAGAGCGGAAGAATATATTAAAGCAGCTGCCAAAACCATGTTAAATGAGAAAAAAGATAAAAAAGAAGTAGCAGTGCTTTACTTAGATAATGCCGAATATCAATTGGACTTGGCGGAAGCCATGGGATACGGCAAGAAAGATAAAGAATTTAAAGAATTACATACGGTAATAAAAGCACTTAAAGAAGATATCAAAAGCGATAAAGAAACAAAAGCTAAATTTGATAGTTTGAAAGAAAAAATCAAAAAATTCAAAGAAAGATTGTTTTTTAAGAAAAAATAATATTAAAAACAAAAAAAGCGTAACAGTTGTTACGCTTTTTTTGTTATATTTGAATTGTTTAACCCAAAATTTACAAT
>JALSTJ010000386.1 GCA_026983815.1 Flavobacteriales bacterium | reverse complement strand
TTTTTATAAATAGCAATTTACTTTTTTTATTTTTTTGTTCTTCTTTAAAACATTTTTCTTGGCAATAAAAGTTCTAAGCATTTTATGAATATCGAAATATAATAGCTTTAAAATCAAATCGGTATGAAAATAGCAAACGCTGTAAATTCAAACATCATGTATTATTTATTAAAAATTTATATTTTTTTCTTTAATTTTTCAATAAGTTTTATTAACTTTGTGATAAAGTGATAATTATGGATTACAAGGTTTATCTCAACAATAAAGTCATTGTTTTAACTGATGACCTTGGTCATTCCAAGAACACCTTTTTTTATGATGCTATTGCATTGGATGAAATTATCCACAGGTTACAATATTCCGATACGGATAAAGTCATTTTATACACACCATATTTATCCAAAGCTTGGGAAGATTTCAAAAAACATTTTGATGTTATTGAAGCTGCCGGCGGATTGGTTAAAAATAAAAATAAAGAATATCTTTTTATTTATCGAAATGGCAAATGGGATTTGCCCAAAGGAAAAATGGAAAAAGGAGAAATCCCTGACCAAACTGCTATACGCGAAGTTCAAGAAGAGTGTGGAATAGAAAATATAAGCATTGAAAAATTTCTTTTTGACACCTATCATCTTTTTAACGAAAACCGAAAAAAAAGATTGAAAATAACTCATTGGTTTTTGATGAATCAAGACAAAAAAAGCAGTATTAGTCCTCAAACAGAAGAAGGAATTGAAAAAGTTGAATGGATAAATATCCATGACAATCCGGATGTTTTAAAAGATAGCTATGAAAATATAAAGCTTTTATTCAATACATTGGCTTAATTTTTCTTAAATACTTTATTATTACAATAAACCACCAAATTATTTAAATGAATAAATTCATTATAAGGCGATTTAAAAATTTTATGTAATTTTAGACTGTTCAAACGAACAATTTTTATGAATAAAAAACAAAAAATATCGGCACTTAATGAAAAAAAAGGTATTCCCGAACCTTCGAGAATCAATCGTAATGTTCAAAATAAAAGCAAAAAAAAAATATCCATTGATAAATATGTAGAAGAGATACGAAAAGGAAATAGGGTTTTTTTGAGCAAAGCCATCACTTTAATCGAAAGTGCCAATCCCGAAAATTTTCATAAAGGACAAGCTATTTTACAAAAATTGCTTCCATTAACCGGAAAATCCGTTCGTATTGGGATTACTGGTGTTCCGGGTGTTGGAAAAAGCACCTTTATTGAAAGATTAGGACAAACCTATACTGATTTAGGACATCGAGTTGCTGTATTAGCCATTGATCCTAGTAGCAGTATTTCCAAAGGAAGTATTTTGGGAGACAAAACACGCATGGAAAAACTTTCCCGAAATCCCAATGCCTATATTCGCCCGACGGCTTCCGGAAATGCTTTGGGAGGCGTTGCCAGAAAAACAAGAGAAAGTATCTTACTTTGCGAAGCGGCAGGTTTTGATAAAATTTTGGTAGAAACCGTTGGAGTCGGTCAATCCGAAACAATGGCACATTCCATGACCGATTTTTTCTTGTTGCTAAAACTCGCCGGTGCGGGTGATGAATTGCAAGGGATTAAAAGGGGGATTATAGAAATGGCGGATTTAATCGTTATTAACAAAGCGGAAGAAAATAA
>JALSTJ010000385.1 GCA_026983815.1 Flavobacteriales bacterium | reverse complement strand
ACTTTTTTTAACATCTAAAATCGTGTGGTTTGTATTTTCGGTAACCGTGTGTGCTTGAAATTGAATTTGTGCAGGTAAATTAATCCAAACACTTAATAAAATAAGTAGTAGATGTTTTTTCATAACAAATTTTTTTATTAATAGAACAATAATCAAAATAATTTTGGATAAAAATAATAATTTTTTTTGTTTTTAAAAAATTTTTTTATCTAAAAATCAGATTATTACCAAATATTCGGATGATGAAATTTTAAATAATATAAGAGCTTGACAAAAAAATTGTAATTTGCATTTTATTTAAATTCATTAGCAAAACAAATGAACCTATTTTACGCTCCCGATTTAAATCCTGATGATAAACTTTTTGTTTTCGATAAAAACGAAAGTCGTCATATTTCACGTGTGCTACGGAAAAATATAGGAGAAATTGTTTGGATTACCAATGGAAAAGGCGGTTTGTTTAAAACAAAAATCATAGATAATAATCCCAATAAAACAAAGGTGGAGATTATTGACTATCAATATTATGAAAAAAAATCTCCTAAAATTCATATTGCCATTGCTCCTACCAAAAGCAACGATAGAATGGAGTGGTTTTTGGAAAAAGCCACCGAAATAGGTATAGATGAAATTACGCCCTTACTCACCGAACATTCCGAAAGAAAAAAAATAAATATGGAACGATATAACAGGGTTTTGGTAGCAGCGATGAAACAATCTTTGCAATATCATTTACCCCGACTGAATCCATTGACTTCGTGGAAAGATTTTATCATCGGTGTAAAAGAACAACAACGCTTGATTGCCTATTGTCAATCCAAAGAAAAAATTTCCGCTTTAATTCGTCCGAAAAAAGATACAATCCTTCTGATAGGTCCCGAAGGCGGTTTTTCCGAATCGGAATTTGAACAAGCCGTTCAGCGGGATTTTCAACCGGTGCTTCTTTCCGAAAACCGATTGCGGACGGAAACTGCGGGAATTGTCGGTTTGACGGCGATACATTTTAAAATTTAACTTTATCAATCACTTTTGAAACATCGGTTTTGCTTTGGTCAATTCCGCCAAAAATACGACAATATTCCATTTTCATGCCACAAAATTCAATAATTTGTTTTTGAAACATTTTCCGCAATCTGCGGTTAGCTCCCGTAATCATATAATAAAAATAAGGTGCACCGGTAGTTGTATAAATTTTAACTTTTTTGTCTTTTAGTAAACCCACCGGACGAGAATTGACATATTTGAAAGCAAATCCTTTTGAAAAATTCCAATCGATAAAGTTTTTTAAAATGGCGGGCATACTTCCCCACCAATATGGAAAAACAAACACCAATTCGTCCGCTTCTTGAATAAGTGATTGAAAATACTCCATCTCTTTGGTTTTTACTGTTTTATGGACTTTCGGATAGGTTAAAAATCCTTGTTGGTAGGGCGTTCTATACAAGTCAATCATTTTGACATTATGAGATTTTTCTTCTGCCAGTTTCTTGTATTTATTTGCTATGGCAAATGATAAACTGTCTGTTTTTGGATTGGCTACGATTATTAATGTGTTCATTTCTTTTATTTTTTATTTAATATCCACATACCAAAATCCCGTATCCCATTTATCCGTTGTATTTTCGGCTTGTTTTTTATAGGAATTTTGGTCGGATTTTGAGCAAGGTTTATAGGTTTTAAATATTTTTTCGCCTATAATAAAATCAATAGGGCGTTTAAAATCGGGGTGATTGTAAACAAAGGTATGAAATTCGCCGTTTTCGCCACACCAATCTACGTTTTCGGGCAAATCGTTTAGGAAATCACGATTAAATTCCCTACCGACAAAACTCTTGTCTAACTTTTTTGAATTGATGCTGACCACCAAAGTTTTGATACCGCTGTCAATAATTTCCAAAGCCAATTTTTTGGTATCACGTTTCCAAATGGGAAATTCACATTCAAAACCGACTTTTTTCATCTGTTTGATTCTAAAATCTTTTAAATCTTCCAGAAAAATATCCCCGAAAATTGCTTGATTAAAACCTTTTGCCTTTAAATCGAGCATAGCCTGTTCCATAATTCGGTTATAATCTTCCATACTTACATTTTTTGCAAGGGGAATTTTATAGAGTTCTATGCCTAACATTTCGGCTTGTTTTTCCAAAAGCTCGATGCGCAATCCGTGCATCGAAACTCTTTGAAAATCTTTATTTACCGTAGTAAGCAACAAATCTGGTTTTTTGTTTTGTTTGATGAGTTGATGAAGTGTAAAGGCTGCATCTTTACCGGAACTCCAACTTAAAAATGATTTCATATTTGTAATTATTTATTAATAAAAAATGACAGCCAATATATAAGGAAAAATGTATTTAGACAAAAAATTAAACAAGATTTTATTCATTATAAATGGATTATTTTTATAAATTTACCGTTTAAATTTTAAAAAATGAAAAAGAAAATACTATTAGGAAGTCAGTCGCCACGTAGGAAAGAATTATTAAAGAAATTGGATTTAAAATTTAAAGTTGTATCCATAGATTTTCAAGAAAATTATCCGGATAATTTTCCTTCTTATGAATTGCCAGAATTTTTAGCTTTACAAAAATCGCTTGCCTATGGAAAACTAAAAAAAAATGAGATATTAGTTACAGCTGATACTATTGTAGTTTTAAAAGGAATTATTTTGGGAAAGCCAAAAAATAAAACTCAAGCAAAAAAAATGTTGAAAAATCTTTCGGGAAAAAAACATGAAGTGATTACCGGTGTTAGTTTACGTTGTAAAGATAAAATACTCACTTTTTCGGATTTATCTGAAGTTTATTTTAAGAAACTTACCGAAAGAGAAATCAATTATTATATAGAAAAATACAAACCTTTTGATAAAGCCGGTGCTTATGGAATTCAAGAGTGGATTGGGTTGATAGGAATTAAAAAAATCAAAGGTTCTTTTTACAATATTATGGGATTCCCGACTCAAAAATTTATGGAATATTTGAATGAGTGTAAATAAATTGTAAAACTTTTATTATGCTTTGTATCTAAAGTTTTTTTTAATAATTTTGGATACGAAAAACAAACGCTCCAAATCATGAATATTTTTCTCCTATTGATTATTATTTTACTGCTTTTGGCAGTAATAGATTTATTTGTTGGTGTCAGTAATGATGCAGTAAATTTTCTAAATTCGGCAATCGGTTCCAAAGTTTTTCCCTATAAAACCATAATGATTACAGCAAGTTTGGGTATTTTTATCGGGGCTGTTTTTTCAAGTGGAATGATGGAGGTTGCTCGAAAAGGAATTTTTAATCCCGGTATGTTTTCATTTCACGATATTATGGTGGTATTTATTTCTGTAATGTTGGCTGATATTTTACTCTTGGATATTTTTAATTCTTTAGGAATGCCTACTTCTACTACTGTATCTATTGTATTTGATTTGCTTGGTGCTGCTGTTGGAGTAGGGTTGATGAAAATTTTCTCCAGTCATGCAGATTTAAGCGAATTGGCTAAATATATCAATTCTGCCAGTGCATTGCGTATCATTTCGGGTATATTGCTATCGGTAGTTATCGCTTTTTCTGTAGGGGCATTGGTTCAATATATAGCTCGTCTGGTATTTAGTTTTCAATATGATTATAAAAAAAGAATTATCTCTACCTCGATATTTGCAGGTGTAACCTTTGCATCTATTACTTATTTTATTATCCTTAAAGGACTAAAAGGAACGGATTTTTATGGTGATATCAAACATTATATTCATGACTATACAGAATCTATTATTGCCTTGAGTCTATTATTTTGGACAATAGTGTCTTATATTTTAATCAAGTTTTTTAAAGTCAATGTTTTTCATATTATTATTTTATTGGGGACATTCTCTTTGGCTTTGGCATTTGCAGGTAATGATTTGGTAAACTTTATTGGCGTTCCCATAGCCGGATACAATTCCTATGAAGCATGGATACATTCCGGACAACCGGCGAATGAATTTATGATGGGAGTTTTGGGAAAGAAAGTTCCAACGCCTATAATATTTCTTATTGGCGCTGCTATTATCATGATATTGACTCTTGCTTTTTCTAGTAAAGCTCAAAAAGTAGCGAAAACGGCAATAGATTTATCAGCACAAGGAGAAAAAGAAGAAAAATTTCAAGCCAATCAAGTTTCCAGAGCTGTAGTCAAAGCTGCTTTGGCAACCAATAATGTTTTTACGGCTATTTTACCGGAAAAAACCAGAATTTGGATCGATTCCCGTTTTAGAACGCCGGTTTTGCATATCAAAAAAAGAAAAGATATACCTGAATTTGATTTAGTTCGTGCAAGTGTTAATCTTTTGGTAGCGGCAATCTTGATTTCTATAGCTACTTCCATGAAATTGCCATTATCCACAACCTATGTAACTTTTATGGTTGCCATGGGAGCTTCGTTGGCGGATAGAGCTTGGGGTCGTGAAAGCGCCGTTTACAGAATTGCCGGTGTATTTAATGTAATCGGTGGTTGGTTTTTGACAGCTTTTTCAGCATTTAGTATTGCTTTTATCATTTCTATTTTGGTATATAAATTTGGATTTTATTTGGCAATTGTCTTTTTTGTTCTGGAATTATATATGCTCTACCGTTCTCAAAAGAAACATAATGAAGAAAAACAAGAGGAAAAAGAAGAGCTTTTTCAAGTTAATGATCACCCTGCTGATTTAGATGAGAAAAAATCGACCGAGTTATTGATAAATGAAAGTATGTCCAATATCAATAAAGTTATCGGATATATCAATAGACTCTTTGAAAATACTGTAGAAGGACTTACTAAATATGATTTGGAACTATTGAAGAAAAATGATAAAAATGTTCGTAAACTTTATAAACAGGGAAATAAATTAAAAGATAAGTTATTTTATATAATTAAATCGCAGGAAAATAAAGACATTATTATCAGCAATAATTATATCAAATTGATGGATAAAATTCAAGATTTGATACAATCGATTCATTATATTTCCAAAACATCCAAAGAATATGTTGATAATACGCATATGCCTTTGTCTGAAGAACAGATGCAGAGTTTGGTGAAAATCCGTGAAGAAATGGTTAAAATGATGAATGAGATGCAATTGGCATTAGTAAATCGTGATTTACTTAAACTTAAAATTGTATATAAATCCAATCATTTGGATCAATTGATTGAGAATGCTATCAATCTTCAAGTAAAATGCATTCAATCGGATACTTGCGGTTCAAAAAATTCCAGAATGTATTTAGGATTATTGTTGGAGACTAAAGATATTGAGGATTCACTAAAAAAATTGGTAAGAATTATCATGGATGCTACCAAAAATTTGGAATTAAAAAATTAGATTTGATTAAACTTTAGCTTAAGAGTTTGTCCCAATTTCGGTTGAACCATTGAGACTTGAAAATAATCATATCGTGTCGTCCGTTTTCAATTTTTATAACAGGTTCTTTGATATATTTTATTGGGAAAACTTTGTCTTTTGTTCCATGAATATGAATAAAATCAGTAGTAGGAAAATCGTTTTGTTGCCAATGTAAAATGGTTTTTATACTCCAATCCAAATAATGTTTTTCATTGACATCCATATATTTTTGATAGAGTTTCATCTTTTGTTTAAATCTTCGAGTAAATGCAAATTTCTCCATCAAATCGACATAAGCCATTGCACGGGAAGGAAAAAATTTATAGAGTTTATATTGTAGCGCTTTTTTAAAAAAAGGAGAAAATTCCCGATGGGTTTTAACCGTTGAAACAAGGATTAGTTTTTTTACGGGGATTTGTTCGGCAATTTCCCGGATTATAATTCCACCAAAAGAAACACCGAGTAAAATAGGAAGCGGATGATGTATTTGTTCTTGAATCAATCGTTGGGTATAATTTTGAATAGTTTCGTTTTTTTTCGGATTTATCCATTTCATCCAAAAAACTTCGTAATCTTCGGGGAGTTTCAAAAACTCAAAAATTTTTGGATTGGCAGCCAATCCGGGCATCATATAAACGGGAGTTTTTGTCATCTATTCTTTATTTTTCAATAGAGGAACGAAACGAAAAATTCCGTGTTCGCTTTCTTTGATATTCCCGTTTTTATCTTTTTCGATAAGCTTCATAATTTGTTCATTATTTCCAACGGGAATTACCAATTTACCTCCGGGTTTGAGTTGTTCAACGAGAGCTTCGGGAATATAAGGTGCGGCAGCTGTAACGATAATCCTATCAAAAGGAGCATACATAGGCAGTCCTTTGTATCCATCGCCATATCCTTGATATTTCGGACGATATCCTAATTGTTCCAAGCGGTGTTTGGTCTGTAAAAAGAGTTCTTTAATTCTTTCAATGGTATAAACCAAAGCTCCCATTTCCATAAGCACTGCGGCTTGATATCCCGAGCCGGTTCCAATCTCCAATACTTTCAAGCCGGATTTTACATCCAATAATTGTGTTTGAAAAGCCACGGTAAAGGGTTGGGAAATGGTTTGTCCGGCGGCAATTGGAAAAGCTTTATCCACATAGGCATGTGGTGCCAAACTGTTTCCGAAAAACAAATGACGCGGCACTTTATTGATGGCTTGTAATACTTGCGGATCATTAATCCCTTTTCTTTCAATCTCTTTTACCAATTTTAACCTTTCTCCTTGATGATACGGCAAGTCTTGCATAGATAAAGTTTTTTATGCCATAAAAATACAAAAATCAACCGAAAACACGGGGAAAAATTTTATATTTGTTAGCAAGAATAAAAAAGATAAAAATTATGAAAAAAATAGCTGTTATCGGAGCGGGAACTATGGGCAACGGAATTGCTCACGTTTTTGCACAATCGGGATTTGAAGTAAATTTGATTGATGTTTCCAAAAGCGCTTTGGAACGTGCATTGGATACGATTACGAAAAACTTGATGCGATTATTATCCAAAGAAAAAATTGATGAACAAACCAAAGAACAAACCTTAAAGAATATTCATACTTTTGAAAATCTAAAAGATGGAGTAGAGGGGGTGGATTTGGTAGTAGAAGCCGCTACCGAAAATATTGAGTTGAAATTGAAAATTTTTAGGGATTTGTCGGAATTTACTCCCGAAAATGTCATCTTGGCAAGTAATACTTCTTCCATTTCCATTACGACAATTGCATCGGTTACCAACCGACCTGATAAGGTAATCGGGATGCATTTTATGAATCCGGTTCCCATTATGAAATTGGTTGAAATTATCCGTGGATATTCAACTTCCGATGAAACTTATCAAACCATTGAGGATTTATCAAAAAAATTAGGAAAAGTCCCTGTTGAGGTAAATGATTATCCGGGATTTGTAGCCAACCGTATTTTGATGCCGATGATTAACGAAGCCATTGAAACTTTATATAACGGAGTGGCCGGTGTTCAAGAAATTGATACCGTGATGAAATTGGGAATGGGACACCCGATGGGCCCTTTGCAATTGGCTGATTTCATTGGTTTGGATGTATGTTTCGCGATATTAAATGTAATGTATGATGGTTTTAAAAATCCCAAATATGCGCCCAATCCTTTGTTAGTAAAAATGGTAGAAGCCGGAAAATTGGGCGTGAAATCGGGAGAAGGTTTTTACGATTATAGCGAAACTAAAAAAGCGGAAAAAGTCTCGAAGCAATTTTTGAAATAGTTTTTTTACAAGCTAAAAATCACTTGAACTGAAAGTTCGATACACGAAGTCCCATATTCGTTTATAAACGACTTATTGCTTTAACTATAAATAAAAAAGGGAGTTTCAACAGCTCCCTTTTAAATTTATTAATGGTGATGATGTCCGTCGCAATCGTGATCGTGTCCATGGTCGTGGTGGTG
>JALSTJ010000384.1 GCA_026983815.1 Flavobacteriales bacterium | reverse complement strand
TGGGCATCTACCAAAACAAAAGCATCTGCTCCTACTCCATCAACCGTTCGTAAAATCGCTCCCAAATTCCCCGGCTTTTCTATGCCTTCCGCTACAATGACCAAAGGGTTTTCGGAAAGTTTTACATCATTGATTTTATGCGTTTTGGTTCGGGCAATTGCAAGTATGCCTCCGGTTGTTTTTCTGTAAGCCAATTTTTCATAAACTTCTTTGGAAATTTGGATAATTTCAAATGTCCTTTGATATTTTTTTTGCCAAATTTTCAATTGTTCCACAGCAAACAGTTCGGGAAAAAACAAAATCGCCGAAATTTCAAAATTATTTTTTAATGCAAGTTCCACTTCTTTAATTCCTTCAACTACAAACTCTTTCTGCTTTTTTCTCAAAGCGGATTTATGATAAAGTTGAAACCAATATTTTACTTTGGCATTTTTTATGCTGGTTATTTCTTGCATAACAAGTTTTAATTGGTAAAACTAATAAAGATTACAGAAAAAAATATTAATTTTAACTTTTTTTAACAGCATTAAAAAAATCATTGTATGAAAATAGTCGTATTTCCATATATTTTGCATAAATCTTTTGCTGCCATTACGATTTTTCCACTGATTATTCTAAAAAACAAAGCACTCAAAAATGATATTATTCTGATAAATCATGAAAAAATCCACATCAAACAGCAGATAGAAATGTTATGGTTTCTATTTTTTATATGGTTCTTATTAGAATATTTGTTTAGATTGATCCAATATCAAAATTTCTATTGGGCTTATAAAAACATCAGCTTTGAACGTGAAGCTTACGCCAACGAATGTGATTTGGATTATCCCGAAAAGCGAAAATTATTCGGATTTATCAAATATTTATAAAAAGTCCGCTTTACTCAAAATATCTTTCAATTGCATTTTAATATCCTGTGATGCATCATAAATCATTTGTTCATTGGTAGGGAACGGAACCGGTTTCTTATCCAAAAATTCTTGATATTCCTTGCGAATAGCTCTTCTGTCTCCCTGATAATCAGCATATTTATAATCAAAAACATACTTACTGTTCAAAGGAAAATGATCTACCTTTTGTCCGGTTCGTAAATCAATGATATCCACAATTCCTTGCACAGCGGCTTCTTTATATTGTTGGTGAAAAAACACCCGACTTCTTACTTTAATCATCCTGGGAATTTTAATCGGATTCCCCAAACTATCCTTGATGATATTTCCTTTGGCATCTTTTTGATAGGTATAACCGTCTTGTATTTCCCTTTCTTCAATAATTTCTTTGTCTCTTTGTTGATCCGGACTAATATCGATATTTGTAAAATTCATTTTAATCAAATAATCATAATTTAGTCCCTTCACTCTTTTATGATGATAATCCACCCAAAAATTACTAGCGCCGTAAGAACTGAAATTCAACAACTCGTCTTGCAATTTTTTTGGAATAATCTTATCGGTCTTGTTTTGCATCTCAACAATAGCATAAGTCATGCCGCGTTGATGTGCCATATCCATCAATTTACCCACATCTTTATAACCCGAATCAATTCTATCCAAATTATCCAAAATATCATAAGCTCTTCTGATATCTTTTTTATTTCCGCTATTCAACAAAATTTTTGCTTTCTTATACAAATGAGCTACCAAATGATT
>JALSTJ010000383.1 GCA_026983815.1 Flavobacteriales bacterium | reverse complement strand
CCGGGAACATACATGGTTTGTTCTTGTAATTCTATTTCGGGGATAACAAAAGTTTCTCCCATTTGCCGATTAAATTTTTGTGCTACATCGCGGGTCATTTCCAAATGTTGTTTTTGATCTTTTCCCACAGGAACAATATCAGCATCATAGAGCAAAATATCAGCAGCCATAAGCATTGGATAGGTAAATAAAGCAACATTGACATCCTCCAAACGTTCGGATTTATCTTTGAAAGAATGAGCCAAAGTGAGTCGTTGGTAGGGAAAAAATGAACTGAGATACCAAGCCAATTCGGTTACTTGTGGAACATCTGATTGACGATAAAAGACGGTTTTCTCGGTATTCAAACCAAAAGCAAGCCATGTGGCGGCAGTGCTATAAGTATTTTCTTTTAATTGTTCCGCATCTTTGATTTGTGTAAGGGTATGCATATCGGCAATAAATAGAAAAGATTCATTTTCAGGGTCTTGAGATTTTTTTATTGCCGGTATGATAGCACCTAAAATATTTCCCAAATGAGGTGTTCCGGTACTTTGTATGCCTGTTAAAATCCTAGCCATAGTCTGATAATTTTTATAATTTGATGATGATATATATTAAAAAATGTAACTTTGCAAAGTTACATCAAAAAAAATTTTAATGAAGCCGGTTCAAAAGTTTTTACAGATTTTATGGAAAATATGGTTTTTTGTTATTTCTGCTTCATTAGTGATTATTTTTTCTCCATTGGTTTTTTTGACGGTTTTTTTTGACCGGATTCGTTGTTTTAATCTTTTAAAAAGAATAGGAGCCAATATTATTTTATTTCTTATGGGATTTTGGGTAAAAGTTGAAGGAAAAGAGCATTTGGATTATCATAAACAATATATGATGATTGGTAACCATACTTCGGTTTTGGATATTTTACTTATGATAAAGATATTTAAATCGCCCTTTGTATTTGTTGGGAAAGAGGAGTTGTCAAAATTTCCGGTTTTTGGTTATTTTTATAAAAAAACCAATGTAACAGTTGATAGAAGTTCTCCTAAAAGTAAGAAAGAAGTATTTGATCAAGTAGAAAAGTTCACCAAAAAAGGACTAAGTATAGTTATCTATCCTGAAGGAACCATTCCTGATGAAAATGTGGTATTGGCACCTTTTAAAAACGGAGCATTTCGTATGGCGATAGAACATGATTTACCCATTTTACCGATGGTTTTTCCAGATAACAAAAAACGTTTTCCTTATAGATGGAGCGGGGGTAGTCCCGGGAAAATACGGGTTAAAATTTTGCCGCCGATACCTACAAAAAAATTAAATTTGGAAGATGTCCCTAATTTGCGTGATTACGCTTATTCCAAGATATATACAGAATTAACCAATGACCAATTAAAAGAAGAATTTGAGCAATTTTCTTCATAAGGTTGATTCGTTTACTTGTTTTTTATACTTCATTGTATTTCTTAATAATTCTAACAATCCGTTCCCTATCCGCACCCGTCAAATTACTACCGCTGGGCAAGCAAAGTCCGCGATTGAACAAATCTTCCGAAACGCCGTTGGTATAAGCGATTTCGTTTGAAAAAACCGGTTGCAAGTGCATCGGTTTCCAAAGCGGACGACTTTCGATATTTTCTTTTGCCAATGCCAAGCGGATTTTTTCGCGAGTT
>JALSTJ010000382.1 GCA_026983815.1 Flavobacteriales bacterium | reverse complement strand
ATTATCTTTTATATTCCATTCGTCTTTTTTGTCCCAAGCGGATTCTATTTTTAGACTTCCTTTTTTGGTTTTAAACTCCCATTCTTTCCAATAGTCGTTTTTATTCGGCCATACGGGTTTTAAACGATAGGAATGTGTACCATCGATAATATTCCATTCTTTCGGATATCCATAGACTTGTTCCATTTTTATACTTTTACCTCCGGAAGTAAGTATCCATTGATCATCTCTTACGGGTGATATTTCAATTTTTCCTTTGATATCTCCCAATTTAAATTCCCATTGGTCGGTTTTACCCCAAGTGCTTCGTATGTAACCGAAACGAATGTTACCATTTATTTTCCACTCGTCCCATTTTTTCCAAGCGGTTTCTATTTTTTTAAATTTTACGGTATTTTGTATAGCTGAAGCAGGCATAATTAGCATAAAACTTGCCGTTGCTACGGGATCAGAGCGTCTATTGGATGATCTTTCATAAGGACAAACTTCTATTTTAATCGTATTTTTTCCGGGTTTAAAAGCGCCCGTATTTTGTGAAAGTATTTTCATTTCGTTCCAATCGTATGTATCATAACTTGCACGATACAAGCACACGGGAAGCGATGTTCTTTCGCCATTGGTTTGGCTGATATGTTCTTTGAACAACTTGCCGTTTGCATAATAGCGTATCACATAACGATAAGTATCATAAGGTTTTTTCCATCCGTTTTTTATATAATGATTATTGATACCTTCCGCCCAATAAAAGCGTCCGTAAATGGGTTCGCCCCAAGTAAATTCGGTTTTTTTAGTGCTTAAATCCTCTTTTTTAAAAAGGACTTCTTTATTGGAAAAAAATCCGCTTCCAAGATATTTTCTATGGACTTCGCTACTAATACCACCATCCGGCAATTTATTTTGTGCATTCATAAGACTAGTTACAAATAAGATTATTATTAAAATTTTTGTTTTCATTGGGATACTGTTTATTTGTTATTTTTTTTAATGTGAGCCGAGCCATAATACCCGGCTCACAATTATGAAAAAAACTACCTTTTTACTATTAGCTACATCATTCTTTAATGATATTGTAATAAACATTAATGTTGTTTATTTCAATTTTAACAATATAACCGGCAGCAGGTAATTGAGATAAATCAACTTTTACTTTTGCTTTTCCTTTTACTGATTTTACTACTTCTTGTCCTACCATATTATAAACTCTTACAGTCATTTCATCATTATAGTTATAGTGAACAGTCAAGTAATTACCAACAGGATTAGGATAAACTTGCAACTCATCTTTTATCATATCTTCAACTGATGAATAAGCATCACATTGCGCTTGTGTTTCTACAAAATGCGAAGTATTATCAATCCTTGTCCAGTTAGCTGTACTCCAAGTGGCATCATCAACGAAAATACAAGTCAAATCGGGGTTGCCTGCGGCATTAAACCTTGTAAAGTTTGTGTTATTTCCGTTTTGAACATTCAAATCGGTCAAATGGTTTGTGTTACAATCCAATGAAACAAGCGAAGGTAACATACTTAAATCCAATGAAACAATATTATTCCAACTACAAGACAATGTTTCCAATGCCGTATTATTGCTTACATCCAAACTTGTTAAATCATTATATCCACAATCCAAATAGGTTAATGCCGTATTTTGACTGACATC
>JALSTJ010000381.1 GCA_026983815.1 Flavobacteriales bacterium | reverse complement strand
ATATATTTCCCCCTTGCCGATGCTTTCATCATTGGCTCTTATTTCAAAAAAGATAATTTCTGGAAAAATGAATTGGAACCTAAAAAGATTAAAGATTTTATGGAGAAAGTGGAGAAACTTAGGACGGGATTTCCAAATTATTAAGATATTTATTCTTTCAAAAACAAAATATTTCGTTTCAATCCCGAATATTTTGTTCTTTTTACGGCTGATTTTCTAAAAATTTCTCTAAAAACATCTTCGGTTATTTCTTCCCAATCTTTTTTGGTCATATTCAATAAATCCGGATGTGGATTAAAAAAATTTTCCGTATGCGGCAGAGCAAATCGATTCCAAGGACAGACATCCTGACAAATATCACAACCGAACATCCAATCTTGGAATTTACCACGCATTTCTGCGGGCAATTCGTCGCGCAATTCAATGGTAAAATAGGATATACATCGGGAGGCATTGAGCATTTTGTCAGGCAAAATAGCTTCGGTAGGACAAGCATCGATACAACGGGTGCAACTTCCGCAATGGTCAGTGGTAAAAGGTTTGTCGTATGTCAATTCCACATCCAAAATTATTTCAGCCAAAAAGAAAAAAGAACCTTTTTGTTTTTGAATAATCAAACTGTGTTTGCCTTCCCAACCCAAACCTGCTTTTTTTGCCCAAGCCCGTTCCAAAACCGGCGCAGAGTCAGTAAAAACACGCGCTTGTATTTCACCGATATTATCGGCAATAAATTTCAACAATTCTTTGAGTTTGTCCTTCAAAACAAAATGATAATCCTTTCCATAGGCATATTTTGCGATTTTATAAGTATCGGGATTTTGTTTTTTTTCGGGAAAATAATTGTAAGCAAGCGAAATAATCGTTTTTGCTCCCGGAACTAATTTTGTGGGATCCAAACGTTTGTCAAAATGATTTTCCATATAAGACATTTTGCCGTGATAACCGTTTTTCAACCATTTTTCCAAACGTGGAGCTTCTTCTTCGAGAAAACCTGCTTGGGCAATACCAATACTTTCAAAGCCCAATTCCAAAGCTTTGTTTTTGATCAAATATGTAAGCTGTTGTTTGTTCATTGAAAATGCTTAAACCCAAAACTTTTTTAATTTTTTCTCATTTTACTAACCGCAAAGACTCAAAGGGCGCTAAGTTTTCGCAAAACTATAACATCCACGATTTATTTATCTTTATTCTATATCTATAAAACAATCCTGTCCTAAATAAATTTTTTACTTTTTCCATCGATGAACATTTCGACTTTGCTCAATGGTAACAAAATCCCGATAGCTATCGGGAGACACAATTGCTCATACTTCACAAGAGCTTCAAACAACAGACAGTTTTACGTTCCATTCACTTCAAATTTTACAAAAAATCCTCGTATGCCGATAAGGATAGATTCATTTGCCTCAAAGCTCCCCTCTACGAGAGAGGCTGGGGGTGTGTTAATACAATTTTCCTCATCATTTTTTTTACAACTCATTATAAATCAAAATATTACTTTTGTATTAAAAAAACATCTATGACGGAGTTGATCTAAAAACAATTTTTTTATAATTCAACGCCGCAACTTTCTTGGGGCTGGCTGGAAACCAATTTGTATAATTTATCCGCCGGACGAATTTTTTTATCGATTTTTATCGACACGATATCTCCTTTTTTGGCATACAA
>JALSTJ010000380.1 GCA_026983815.1 Flavobacteriales bacterium | reverse complement strand
ATCTTTTAACAGGAAACAGTAAAATTACAGCAGATGAGTCCATTAAAATTTTTGAAAATTTTTTCCGTTCAATTGAAGCGCCATTATCCTTAAAAGACATCGGGTTAGAAAGTCAAAAAAACAAAAATGCATTGCTTCAACTTTGGAAAAAAAACCAACCAACCGGTTTGCATATAGATATTCAGGATAATCATTATCAAAAAATTATCGAGCTGATTTAACTCAAAAAAAATGAAGAAAAAAAATCTATATAAAATATTAGGGATTTTGCTTGCATTGATTGCCATAAATTTTATTGTAGCCCGTTTTAATTATAAATGGGATTTAACCGAAGATAAGCATTTTACCCTTTCGGCAGCTGCCCAAAAGATTGCTCAAAATATTAAACAACCAGTTCAGATTCTTGTCTTTTTGGATGGAGAATTTCCTGCATATTTCAAGCGCTTACATAATGAAACCGATAATTTATTAAATGATTTAAAAGATATCAATCCCCAAATAGATTATGTTTTTATCAACCCTTTGGAAAAAGATGACGCTTATGTCAAAAATTTGATAAAAAAAGGATTAAAACCTTCACAAATAAGTGTTAAAAAATCGGGGAAAGTTGAACAAATTTTAGTTTTTCCATGGGCAATTGTCAAACAAGGAAAAAAAGAAATTCCTATATCACTGCTTACCCAATCTTTTAGTAAAACTACTGAAGAACAAATTCAAAAAAGTATTGAAAATCTGGAATATGCCTTTACCAAAGCACTAAATTTAATCCAAAATAAAAAAGATAAAAAAATAGCCATTTTAAAAGGTAACGGAGAATTGGATGACTTGCACATAGCCGATTTTCTCAAAACTTTAAGCAAAAAATATCGTTTAGCGCCCTTTACTTTGGATAGCGTACAAAATATGCCCGACAAAACTCTTAAAGAATTGACGAATTATGATTTGACTATTTTAGCCAAACCTACTGAAAAATTTACAGAGAAAGAAAAATATACTTTGGATCAATACTTGATGAACGGAGGAAAAATGCTTTTGTTAATCGATGCGGTAAAGGCACACAAAGATACTTTGATGTATCATGGAAAAACCTATGCATTGAATGCCGAGCTCAACTTAACTGATTTTTTATTTAACTATGGTGTGCGTATCAAACCTGAATTAATTAAAGATGTAGTTGCCGCTCCTGTAGTATTAAAAGTAGGACAAGTAGGAAATAAACCACAATTGGAACAATTTCCTTGGTTTTATAGCCCGATTGTTCATCCCGAGCAAAGCAATCCCATTGGAAAAAATATTGATATGGTGCTTATGGATTTTGTCAGTCCTATGGATACTTTAAAAAACCCGATGAAAAAGACCATCTTATTAAAAACATCGCCAAAATCTCAATTAATCGGAGTTCCTGTTGAAATCAATTTTGATGAAATAGGAAAAAAACCTGATTTGAAAAAATATACAGCCGGACAACAATTCACAGGGGTTTTACTACAAGGGAAAATACATTCTGCCTATAAAGGACGTGTAAAACCATTTCATACTTCACTTAATAAAGACAAAGCCCGGACTTCGTTAATCGTTATTTCAGACGGGGATATCATTAGAAATCAAACCGATAAAAATCGTCCTTTGGAATTGGGATTTGATAAATGGAGTAAAATTAAATATGATAACA
>JALSTJ010000379.1 GCA_026983815.1 Flavobacteriales bacterium | reverse complement strand
CGCTTTTTAAAATATCATGATTGATATCAAAAGGCAATAAGGATTGCACATCTATAACTTCGGTATCTATACCGACTTCCAAAAGTTCTTTGGCTGCTTTTTCAACCAGACGCAAAGTAGAACCGTAAGATATCAGAGTAATATCTTTACCTTCTTTTAATACTTCTATTTTTCCGACAGGCACTCTGAATTTTCCTAAATTTTTTGGCATTTTTTCTTTTAATCGATATCCGTTTAAAGGTTCTACTATTAAAGCGGGTTCGTCGCTTTCCATAATAGTATTGTAAAAACCCGCCGCTTGCGTAAGATTTCTGGGGACTAAAATATTTATTCCTCTTAGCAAGTGCAGAAGTGCTCCCATAGGCGACCCGGAGTGCCATATTCCTTCCAAACGATGTCCGCGGGTTCTGATGATGGCAGGAGCTTTTTGTTGTCCGTAACTTCTATAATGTAAAGTAGCCAAATCATCGCTCAGGGTTTGAACGCCATATAAAATATAATCCAAATATTGAATTTCGGCAATAGGTCTCAAACCTCTCATGGCTAACCCGATTCCTTGTCCTACGATAGTATTTTCTCTAATACCTGTATCGGAAACTCTGATTTCTCCGAATTTGGCTTGCATTCCTTCCAAACCTTGATTGACATCGCCAATTTTGCCGGTATCTTCTCCAAAAGCTATAAGCTCGGGATACTTTTCAAAAAGTTTTTCAAAATTATCTCTTAAAATAATTCTCCCGTCAATCATCGGTGAATTTTCATCATAAACGGGTTTTATTTCTTTGATATCGATAGCTCGTTTGTTACTTTTACCGAATAAATAATCATCGTATTTGGGTAATATTTTTTTATAATATTCTTTTAACCAATTGGACAAAGCTTTTTTCTCCTCAAAATTTTCATTTCTCAAATATCTTAAAGATTTACGAGCAATTTCCATTATATCGGCACGTTTGGGCTCTTTGTTTTGTGCCAGATGATTACGTAATTTTAGGATAAAATTTTTGTTGGTGCTTTTTGCAAGAGCTTTATCCAATAGCGTAATAAGCTCCAACTTCTCTTGCTTCATTGGTGCTGTGTATTCTGTCCAAGCTTCTTTTCTTGCTTTTTTTACTTCTTCTTTTACTTCTTTTTCTATGATATCCAAAGTTTTTTTATCGGCAAGATTATTTTCCAGTATCCATTCTCTCATTTTTTTGATGCCGTCAAATTCTTTTTCCCATTCCAATCGTTCTTTGGATTTATAACGTTCATGAGATCCCGAAGTTGAA
Source organism: Flavobacteriales bacterium (assembly GCA_026983815.1). GTDB lineage: Bacteria > Bacteroidota > Bacteroidia > Flavobacteriales > Flavobacteriaceae > JALSPZ01. The sequence goes on along the minus strand of JALSTJ010000379.1, from coordinate 6,637 downwards.
TGTCCGGTAGGTTGCGTGCATTCGGTTACATGTATTAATACCGGAACATGTTCTTCCCGTGCAATTTTTTCCGCTTTTTCATAAGTTTCAATAAGTGCCGGATAATCCCAAGCTTTTACTTGAAAAATTTCAAATCCGGGTTTTCCTGCCTCCCGTTGAAAACCTTTCATTATTTCGGAAATACTTTCCTTGGTTGTTTGGTATTTTGAATGAACGGAAATTCCGTAATCGTCATCCCAAACACTCATTACCAAAGGAACTTGCATCACGCCGGCAGCATTTATAGTTTCCCAAAAATGTCCTTCGGAAGTACTGGCATTGCCAATAGTTCCCCATGCAATTTCATTTCCATTGATAGAAAATTTTTCAGCATTTTCAGGTTTTTCTTTGAGGTTTCTATATACTTTGGAAGCTTGTGCCAAACCTAATAAACGGGGCATCTGTCCGGCGGTAGGTGAAATATCGGAAGCACTGTTTTTTCTTTCGGTTAGATTTAGCCATTCACCGTTTTTGTCCAATAGAGGTGTAGAAAAATGATTGTTCATTTGACGTCCTGCGGACGAAGGTTCTTTTTCCAAATCGGCATGTCCGTAAAGCGCTGCAAAAAATTGTTTAGGGGTTAATTGACCAATTGCCATCATAAATGTTTGGTCTCTATAATACCCCGACCGAAAATCTCCACCTTTAAACACATGAGCCCAAGCAATTTGTGGCAATTCTTTTCCATCGCCGAAAATACCAAAACTTCCTTTCCCCGATAAAACTTCTTTTCTTCCGTCCAAACTCATTTGGCGGCTTAAATAAGCTAGCCGGTAATCATCTATAACTTTTTTCTTGAAAGTTTCAAAATCTAATTTTTGATCTATTTGTTTTGTTTTAGCATTCATAAGCTTATTTATTTCTAAGTTTACAAATTTAATAAAAAATAAGCTATAAAATTAAAAAAATTAAAAATTTGCCTATAAACAACGCTAAACTTTTCTATTGTTTTATAGTCAGTTTATTTTGAAGTAATCGGTTTTTATATTGTTGAATGTATGCTTTAAGAATAGGCAATATTTGATTGATAATCAATTTATTATCGCTTTGAATATCTTTGTGCAAAAGTGGATCATTTTTATAATTATACAATGCAACAATTTTTTCGGGTTCTTCTTGAAAAAGCATAAGATAATCACCTCTATAAAAATGCCAGGTATCGTTATTGTAATTTACTACAATTGGTTTTTTATCTGATTTCGGGTCGTTTCCAAAAGCAATAAAATCACCGGTATAATGTATTTTTCGTAGCAATCGGGGCATGATATCGATTTGTTGGGTTAGGGTAGAATCTAATTTGATATTTTTAGGATTGCCGGGTTCATATATAATTATAGGAATATCATATCGACCTTTAAGAGAATTATATTCAGGCAAATAGGTTTGATTGCAATGGTCTGCGGTAATTACAAAAATAGTGTTTTTAAACCATGGCGAACGAGATGCATGTTTAAAGAAATTTTTCAAAGAGAAATCCATATATTGAATAACTTTGTGAATGGGTAATTTTCCTCCCTTAAATTTGTTTTCGTATCCTTTGGGTAATTTAAAAGGGTGATGAGATGAAAGTGTAAAAACACTGGCGGCGAAGGGTTGTTTGAAAGTATCTAATTGCTGTGCCATATAAGCAAGAAATTTATTATCCGGTATGCCCCAATATCCATCAAAATCTTCTTTTTTTCCGTATTCATTCATTCCGTAATATTCATCAAATCCAGCCATTTTTGTAATGGCATCAAATCCCATGGAACCATTGGGAGCACCATGAAAAAAAGCAGTTTTATATCCCTTCTGTTTCAGAAGTGTTCCTAGTCCGTTGATTTTATCGGTAGCATAAGGAGATAATACAAAAGGTTGAATAATGGAAGGAATGGAAGTTAGAACCGATGGAATGGCATCAATAGACTTTCTCCCATTGGCATGAGCATTGACAAAGCTGTGGCTGACGCTTGCCAAACTATCCAAAAACGGAGTATATCCCTTGTAATTTTTAATGTTTTTATTAAAAAATCCGGTATATTCTTTAGCCAGACTTTCCACAATGATAATTACTAAGTTCTTTTTTTGCAAGGGGATACTATCGCGATAATGTTTTACGGGAGTGTAGATTTTTTCGACTTCTTGTTCATCAAAATAATGCACTTTTTTAAATCCTTTTTTAGTTACGGTTCTAAAAAAAGTAAAAGGTGTATTGAGCACTATTGCCATCTCTAAAGGTTTTTGGGTATACGCAGCGGCATTGTTGATATTAATCGGTCTGGTGGTCCGGGTAAATCCTCCGCGTATTCCAACAATTGAAAAATACAAAATTAGTAATAAAATCAGTAGGGAGACAGGATAGAATTGCCAGCCGGTAATTGGTTTTTCTACTATCTTTTTTTCTGTCCATTGATACCATTTAACCAATAGATATGTAAGAAAAATCCATAGAAGTACACCCCACCAAAAATCTTTTATAAATTGGATGATTAACAAACCTATATTGGATTCTCCAGCAAACATCAATATATCACCGGTAGAACGTTTAAGAACATAAGGAAAATAGAAAATATCTCCGATATTCATCAAAAATCCTAAGGAATTAAACACAATAAATAACCAAAAGATAAATTTCCTGTAGTTTGGATTATACCTGATTTTTAGGGGAAAAAAGTAGAGTAATAAAAACAACAAATTAAGATATAAAATTCCGGTTAAGTCAAAACGAAGTCCACCTTTCATAAAGCCAAACATTTGCCATATGTTTACTTCTGGAAATTGCTTGTGATTATAGAAAAAAAATATCCATCTTAAAAATTGATAAACAACTAAAAGAAATGCAAGTTTTAAAATAGCACTTCCCAACTCGGACAATAAATTTTTGACATTTTTTTTCATTGGTATTTTATACAAAAGGCAATTTGACGATTTCAGCAGGAATCTGTTTTTTTCTAATTTGAATAAATATTTTATTTCCGGGTTTTGCAATATCCGCTGGAATATATCCCATGCCAATGGCTTGTTTTAAAGTAGGAGACATGGTTCCTGAAGTTACCTGACCTATAGTTTTTCCTTGTTCATCAACAATATTATATCCATGGCGAGCGATACCTTTTTCCAAGAGCTTGAATCCTACCAATTTTCTGTTAACTCCATTTTCTTTTTGGTTTTTTAAATTTTCGGAATTGACAAATTTCTTGGTAAATTTTGTTATCCAACCTAATCCCGCTTCAATAGGTGAGGTAGTATCATCAATATCATTTCCATAAAGACAATATCCTTTTTCTAATCTTAAGGTATCACGTGCAGCTAATCCCGCAGGTTTAATGTTGAATTCTTTTCCTTTTTCAAAAAGTTCATTCCAAATATCTTGAGTAAAATCTTTGTAAACATAGATTTCGTATCCTTTTTCACCGGTATATCCGGTTGCAGATACTAATACATTTTTATGACCGGCTAGGTCGGCAGTAGTCCAAGTATAATATTTTAAATTCTTTAAATCGGTAGAATCTTCGGCTAATTTTTGCATTAAATCCGGAGATTTGGGTCCTTGGACAGCCAAGATACTATAATTATCGGATAAATTCTGTAGTTCAACTTCAAATTTATTGGCAAATTGATTGATCCACTCCCAATCTTTTTTTATATTGGCGCCATTCACTACCAACATATATTCTTTATCGCCCAATTGATAAACCAATAAATCATCTACAATTCCTCCTTTATCATTTGGAAAACATGAATATTGAACTTTTCCGGGATTAAGTTTACTGACATCATTTGAAGTGATATATTGCAGAAAATCTAAACTTTGAGATCCTTCCACAAAAAAATTTCCCATATGAGAAACATCAAAAACTCCTACATTTTTTCGGACATTTTCATGTTCAATATTGATTCCTTCATATTGTATAGGCATTTCAAAACCAGCAAATTCGGACATTTTAGCACCTAAATCTTTATGAGTTTTATTTAGTATCGTTGTTTTCATTGAAAAAAATTTAAAAATTTGATGCTAAAATAAAACTTTTTTAGTGATTTTGTAATGATTATATCTTTTTATTTATTAAAAATCGACTTAAATAATTGTTAAAAAAAAGCCGCTTATTCAAGCGGCTGTCATAGGTAGTGGAGTCGGAGGGAATCGAACCCTCGTCCACACAAGTCACTGCCATGTTTTCTACATGCTTAGTCTGTGTTTCATTTTTAGACTTTGAGCTGTCCACAGACAGACTACCCAAAGCTTAGCTTCTTAAATTTCGGAAACACTGCGAAGCAAAGAGTTTCCTAGACTTACTTTTACGAAGCCCCCAAACCGGACGCCGTAAGTCAGGGCTTCCGAGGGACTTCTTGCCTTTCTGCCTAGCAGAAACGTGGCTCAATCCTTACTATACTTCGGGATTAAGCAGCAAGAGCGAAGTTATTTTCGCCGTTTATTGTGTTTGATACATGAGTTTTACGAGCTGTGCATCAGCGCTCGGCATGCTTACATGTCAATGATCCTTGTTGTCAAATCCAGTCGACCCCGGATATTTGTTTGACAAAATTACAACAAAAATTATGCCTTGTCAAGGTTATTTACTATTTATTTTTATTTATCTTTCCTTTTTGTTTCAGATATTCTAAACTTTTTATTTTATCCTTGTTTAGTTGTTGAGTAAGTGCTTCTAAGGAATTAAATTTCTTCTCATCTCGTAAACGCTTTAAAAATGAAATTTTAAGGTTTTTTCCATAAATATCTTTTTCAAAATCAAAGAAATGAACTTCCCTGATCTCTTTTTTGCCATTAATGGTGGGACGTATTCCTATATTCATCATTCCATAGTAGACTTGGTTATCAATGGTGGATTTTACGATGTAAACCCCTTGTTTAGGTATCAATTTATATGGATTTTCCACTTGAATATTTGCAGTAGGAAAGCCCAGTTTGTTTCCGATTCGATTTCCACCGACAACTTTACCTTGTATAAAATATGGATAACCTAATAATTGATTGGATTTTTCTATTTTACCCTCTTTAAGTAATTTTCTTATACGGCTGGAGCTGATAGTTTGTCCGCCTTGTGTAATAGCTTCAATTTTGGAAGTTCTAAAACCCAATGATTTTTCCAAAGAACAAATATATTCAAAATTTCCTGTTTGATTCTTTCCAAAATGATGATCATAGCCCATCAGCAGTCTTTGAAGTTGATATTGGTCTTTGAGTTTCTTTATAAAATTCTTAGGAGTTTGATTGGAAAAATCAGAATTAAAATCTTGTATTATTAAATAGTCTATTCCTGTTTTTTTCAACAAATTGATTTTTTCATCAAGGGTATTCAATAATTTAAAATCGGAATTGGAATTAAAATAGATTTTGGGATGTGGCTCAAAAGTCATAATTGCTGATTTCAAACCATGTTTTTTTGCTTCATTTTTTAATTGTTCAATCAAAGCCATATGCCCTTTGTGGACCCCGTCAAAAGAACCTATGGTAAGCATTGTGGGTTCTTTGATTTTTATATTTGAATGTATAATTTTCAATCCTTGATGTTTTGTGGAATGCAAAGTTAATTTTTTTTTGTGTATTCTTGTTTATATTCGTATTTTTATCAAAAATTTTTTATGAAAAAAGTTATTATTTTACTAGCGGTTACCTTGTTTTTTTCTTGTAATACAAACGATGTAAAAAATAAAAAAGTTACTGAAATACAAATAGATACATTGGACAAATTTCCGGTTTATTATGAATGTAAAAATATAATAGGAGTTCAGAAACAAATGGATTGTTTAAATAATAATTTGTCATTTTTTTATGCATATCATTTGACAAAAACCTTTTATGACAAAATAAAAAATAGGCAAGATACCGTCAAAATGCATTTGGAATTGGACACTTTAGGATATTTACAACTCAATTCATGTAGTCATAGCAATCGGCAAAATATTCAAAAAGTTGATAGTGTTTTGCAAGCAATAACAAAAATGGTTCCCAAAATGGAGCCGGCCCTTGCGCGAGGAAAAAAAGTATTTTTTAAATTTAATTTACCCGTTATTTTAAAGAACTGAATTTATGACCAAAGAACAAGCAAAAAACAGGATAGACGAATTGCGAAAAATTTTGAATGATGCCAATTATCGTTACTATGTCTTGGCTCAACCTACCATTAGTGATTATGAATACGACCGTTTGTTGGAAGAATTACAAAATTTGGAAAAAGAATTTCCCGAGTTTGACGATCCCAATTCACCAACAAAAAGAGTAGGAGGCGAGCCGGTCAAGGGATTTAAAACCGTCAAGCATAAATATCCGATGCTTTCTTTGGAAAAATCCTATAATGTTGATGATTTGAAGGATTGGATCAAACGAATTAAACGATTGGTAAATGAAGATTTTAGTTTTTGCGTGGAATTGAAATATGATGGCGTTTCGTTAAGCAACCGATATGTCAATGGGAAATTGGTGCAATCCCTAACCCGTGGAGATGGTATCCAAGGCGACGATGTTACACAAAATGCTCGAACCATCAGAACTTTACCTTTGGTTTTAAAGGGCAATGACTATCCGCAAGAAGTTTTTGCGCGAGGAGAAGCTATGATTGCTCGTGAGAAATTTAAAAAAATCAATGAACAACAAGCC
>JALSTJ010000378.1 GCA_026983815.1 Flavobacteriales bacterium | reverse complement strand
TTCATCAATGGAAAAAAGTAATGAATGTTAATTGACTATTTATACCGAAACAATTTATAATTTATCCTTAACTTTGCAAATATGAATTATCCTTCAAAACTACTAAACGAAATCGTTGATGAAATCAGTAAACTGCCCGGAATAGGCAAGCGGACAGCTTTACGTTTGGCATTATATCTACTAAAACAACCACAGGAACAAACCCAATCATTAGCCGAAACATTATTACGGTTTAGAAACGAAATCAAATATTGTAAAGTTTGTAACAACATTTCGGATACGGAAGTATGTGAAATTTGCCAAGATAATTCTCGTGATCATACTTTGGTTTGCGTAGTGGAAGATATCCGAGATGTAATGGCGATTGAAAAAACAGGCGAATACAAAGGAGTTTATCACGTATTGGGCGGAATTATCTCGCCATTGGAAGGAATTAGTCCTACGGATCTTACCATAAAAGAACTTTTGGAACGAATAGAAAATTACCAGATACGAGAAGTTATTCTTGCCTTGAGCGCTACAGTTGATGGCGATACCACCAATTTTTATCTTTACAGAAAACTCAATAGTTTGAAAAATATTCCTGACATATCTACTATTGCCAGAGGAATTTCAGTAGGCGGAGAACTCGAATATACTGATGAAATCACTTTAGCCCGAAGCATTCAAAACAGGGTGCCTTTTGATCAATCGATAAAACAAAATAAATAAAAACTGACAAAATTGCAGTTTATTAAAAAAAACTGTGTAGGTATAATTATTGCAAACAAATAATCGAATTTAAAGTAAAAATATATGAGCAAAGGAACAAATAATTATTTATTGGATATGATTAATGACGAAGCGGAATTCATTCCTTTATTAACTCCGGAAGATGAGAAAAAACTTCAGAATCAGGAAGTTCCTTCTCAATTGCCGGTATTGACGCTAAGAAATAATATTTTATTACCCGGAGTGGTAATTCCTATTTCCGTTGGAAGAGATCAATCCATCAAATTGATTGAAGATGCCGAAAAAAAAGAAAAATTGATTGGTGTTGTAGCCCAAATCAATCCGCAAGTGGAAATTCCCGGACCTAATGATATATATAAAATCGGAACAGTAGCCCGTTTGCAACGAATAATAAAAATGCCCGATGGTAATCTTACAGTTATAATTCAAGGCATCAAACGTTTTCAAATTAAAAATTTTATTCAAGAACAACCTTATCTGATAGCCAATATTGAAACACTTCCGGATGCGCAACCTATAGATACCAAACAAATCCAAGCTTTGGTCGAAACCATAAAAGATTTGGCGGTGCAAGTCATTAAGCTAAATCCCAATTTGCCTTCGGAGGCAAGTTTTGCTATTGAAAATATTCAAAGTCCTGTTTTCTTAGTAAATTTTGTTACTTCAAATCTGCAAGTACCTGTTGCTAAAAAACAGGAGCTTTTGGAAATTAATGATTACGAAAAGCGTGCCATGGGTCTTATCAAATTGCTTGATGAAGAAGTGCAACGCCTACAACTCAAACAAGATATCCAAAACAAAACCCGTAAAGTTTTGGACAAGCAAAGCCGTGAATATTTTTTACATCAGGAAATGCGCACCATTCAAGAAGAATTGGGCGACGTGGGAGGCAAAGAAGTTGAAGAAATGAAAAAACGAGCCCAAGAAAAAAAATGGAACCAAAAAGTTGCGGCTCATTTCGACAAAGAAATCAAACGTTTGCAACGTATGAACCCGCAAGCGCCCGATTATGCCGTGCAGAGAAATTATCTCGAATTGATGTTGGACTTGCCTTGGGACGAACTTTCTGAAGACAAAATAGATTTGAAAAAAGCACAAGAAATTCTGGATAGAGATCATTTTGGCTTGGAAGATGTAAAAAAACGTATTATTGAATATTTAGCGGTTTTAAAAATCAAAAATGATATGAAATCGCCCATTCTTTGTCTTTACGGACCTCCGGGAGTTGGAAAGACTTCCTTAGGAAAATCAATAGCAGAAGCCGTTGGGCGAAAATATGTGCGAATGTCTTTAGGTGGACTCAAAGACGAAGCCGAAATCCGCGGACACCGAAAAACTTATATCGGTGCTATGCCCGGAAGAATCATACAATCCATAAAAAAAGCGGGAACTTCCAATCCGGTTTTTATTTTGGATGAAATCGATAAACTTGGATACGGACACAAAGGAGATCCTTCATCTGCAATGTTGGAAGTTTTGGATCCCGAACAGAATTCTGATTTTTATGATAATTTCTTGGAAATCGGCTACGACTTATCAAGAGTAATGTTTATTGCTACTGCCAATTATTTTTATGATATCCCTTGGGCATTGCGCGATCGTATGGAAATCATTCCCGTGAGCGGATATACCGTTGAAGAAAAAATTGAAATTGCCAAACGTCATCTTTTGCCTAAACAACTCAAAGAACACGGACTACAAGAAAAAGATGTGATTCTGGGCAAAAAACAAATTCGTAAAATCATTGAAAATTACACTCGTGAATCGGGTGTAAGAACTTTGGATAAGATGATTGCCAAAGTTGTGCGAAATATTGCCAAATCCATTGCAATGGAAGAAGAATATAATCCTAAAATTTCTCCGGATGATTTGGAAAAAATTCTGGGAAAACCCAAGTTTTCCATCAGCGAATACGAAGGCAATAATATCCCGGGCGTGGTAACCGGATTGGCTTGGACAAGGGTTGGGGGAGATATTTTGTTCATAGAATCCATTTTATCCAAAGGAAAAGGACAACTCAATTTGACCGGTAATTTGGGACAAGTGATGAAAGAATCTGCTCAAATTGCCTTGTCTTATATTCGTTCAAAATACAAGAAATTGGGATTGCCGGATGATATTTTCGATAATTATCAAATCCATGTGCACGTTCCCGAAGGTGCCACCCCGAAAGACGGACCATCGGCGGGGATTACAATGCTTACTTCCATGGTTTCGGCTTTAACGGGCAGAAAAGTCAAACCCAAAATTGCCATGACCGGAGAAATAACACTGCGAGGAAAAGTTTTGCCCGTGGGTGGTATCAAAGAAAAAATATTGGCAGCCAAACGTGCCAAAATCAAAGAGATTATTTTATCCGAAAAAAATAAAAAAGACGTGGAAGAAATTAATAAGGAATATATCAAAGGTTTAACTTTTCATTATGTAAATAAAGTAGAAGAAGTGTTGGACTTGGCTTTGATGCCGAAGCAATCAAAATCCAAAAAATAATATGAAAGAAATTGAACGTAAATTTTTGGTAATTAATGATGATTATAAACTTGAAGCATCTCATTTGAATCATATTATCCAAGGATATTTGAATAGAAATCCTGAAAGAACAGTTAGAATAAGAATACAAAATGGAAAAGGATTTATAACCATCAAAGGAAAAAGTTCTTTAGACGGAACGACACGTTTTGAATGGGAAAAGCAAATACCTGAAGAGGAAGCTCGTAAGTTATTGGAATTGGCAGAACCCGGTATCATCGAAAAAGTTAGATATGTAGTTCCAATAGACAATAATATGTATTTTGAAGTTGATGAGTTTTTGGGTGATCATGAAGGATTGGTGCTTGCCGAAATTGAACTGCCCAATCCAGATACCGTTTTTTTTAAACCCGACTGGCTTGGTAGGGAAGTTACGGGAGAAAATCAATATTACAACAGCAATATGCACAATATGCAATAAAATACTTTGTTTTCTTTTATCGGGTTAGTTAAAGATTTTTCTTTTCAAAAGGAATTTCAGGATTAAAGAGCTCTTGTAGAAGTTTTTGTAAAGCGGATTGATAATCCAGCAAAATTTCATCATTGATTATAATTTCTTTACCAAGACTTATAGGAAAAAGACCTTTTTTAAATTTTCTGGTCGAAATAATGCCTCCAATAGCATTTTCCCCATTTTTCATTTTTCCCGATTGTTTATAAAGCCAGATATAGGTCAAAACCTGAAAAATTTTTCTCTTATCACTTTCTTCAATCAATATATCCAAATTATCTCTATAGGCATCATATTTTAAATGCTTGTCAGACACACTTCCAGTTTTGTAATCAATGATTCGTATTTGTCCGTTTAATCGGTCTATTCTATCCACATATCCCTTGATATTTATTGTTTTCCCTGAAAAATTCAAAGGGGAAATCAGCAGATTTTCTATTTCCAAAATTTCTAATTCATTATTGGGATTTGATAATATTTTTTCATCGGTTTTGATGATATCCAAAATATTTTTTTGGATTATTTCCATGGCGATATATTTTTTTCCTCCTGTAGGTTTTTTTTCGCCTGTATGTTTTTCAAAATTATTAATGATTAATTCTTTATAATGTTTTTTAAAATTTTGAATATGATGTTTTTGCAAGGTTTTTCCTTCCAATTTTTTATACAAATCTCTTAAAGTATCATGCACGATATTGCCATAAATATTGACAGGAATGCCTTCAATAAGTTCTTCTTCTTGTTGAAGTCCCAATAAACGATTTTTTACAAATTCATATGGATCATAAATATAGGCATCCAAAAAACTTGGAGATATTCCGCTTATAGCTTTTTCTTCTAATTTTTTTAGTAGCGCATCGGTCTTTGGGATACTTGTTTGTTCAGATAATAATTGAGCGGAAGCATCGTATTTTTTGTGATGAATTTGTGTTTTGGGTTGGTATGCTTTGAGTTCCTCTTGAATTTGTAAAATAAATCTGGAAGCTTCACCTGTGTTTAATCCTGCAGAATTGGCATTGAAAATCAAATGAATGTTTTTTGCACGTTGTAGCAATCGATAAAAATGATAAGCCATAATGGAGTTCTGATTGCGATGCGTGGGAAGTCCCAATTCCAATTTGATGTCGAAAGGTATCAAACTTCTATGGGTTTTTCCTTGGGGCAAAATTCCTTCATTGACTGAAGTAACAATTACATGCTCAAAATCCAGCAAACGGGTTTCCAATAAACCCAAAATTTGTAATCCTTGCAAAGGTTCTCCTTCAAAAAACAATTGTTCGGAATTTAGTAGATTTCTGAAAATCAGTATTAAACTTTTGAAGCTCGAAATAATTTGTGTGCGGTCTTGAAATTCTATTATATCACGGATAATTTTTCCCATTTTCATCAGAGAAATTTTTTCGGGCATACTTAAATTTTTCTCCGATAGAAAATCATTGATTTGCAAAAAAATATTCAAAACCGCATTGACTTCTTTTGGCGATTGTAAAATTTTTTGCAAAATATCGGGAAGTTCCAAAGAAATACCTTGAATGAAATTTGCAGGGATTAGTTTTGAGCCATAATTGAATATCCGTTTAGATAATTTTTTTATTGAATTTTTTTCTTGTTCGTTCAACAAACGTAAAAGTTGGGGAGAACGTAGTAATTCCAGTAGCGATGTGGCTTTAATTTTTTCATATTGTTCATAGTCTGCAAATAATTGGGCAGTCGAAATAAAAATTTGTATAACCGGAAGTTTATTGATGGGAATTCCCAGACTAACATTAACAGCATCCGGATTTGGAGGAAGTGTATTGAGTAAGGGAAACAGCAAATCATTTTCATTGAGCACGATGGCGGTTTTTGTAAAATCGGCTTGCGGATTTTGACGGATTTTATCCGAAATAATTTGTGCTGTAATCTGCATTTGAGCCGTTTTTCCGGAAGTTTCAATGATTTCAATATTTTTTGGTTCTTGAAAATATTTTCCAATCCAATGAAAATCTTTAAATTTTTTCTGATTTTCCCTAAGTGAATTTCCCGCTTCAAATCCTTGTTTTAGATAATATTCATCGGCATCCCAAAAGATTTTTGCTTGCTGATTTTCTATTAAATATAAAAATATTTTTTCTTCGGCTTTAGTCAAAGCATTGAAACCTGCAAAAATTATGGGTTGCGTAATTTTATCGCTTAACTGATCAATATTTTCGGCGATATATCTATAAATCATACCCGTATATGCCAGATTTTTTTGGGATAATTTTTTGACAAATGCCTCATGCAAATTTCCTAATGAACTAAAATATGCTTTATATTCTTTGATAAAATCAGATTGTGCATTTTCCAAATTCCATTGTTCCAAAGCTTTGGCTTCAGAAAGGTAGTTAAAAACGATTTTGGGTGCTAGCAAAAACTTATCGATTTCTTCAAAGTCACGCAAAACAATAGGCGCCCATTTAATAAATTCATCAAAACTTTTAATTTCAATTTTTTCTTGATTTTTATAAAAAGATTGGTAGGTTTCATAAAATTCAAATATCAACTCCAGTCCTTCAATATTTTGCCAAGGAGATAGTCTGTTGATAAATTCATTGATATCGATAATATCCGGACTGATTATGGTTTTTTTTGCCTGATTGACCAAAGCTTTTCCCAGAAAAATACCTGCACGTTTATTAGGAAGAACAATTGTTGTATTGACAAAATCAGGATTTTGATAAATTTCTTGTGCCAATAATTCCAAAAAGTTCTTCATTTCGGTGTTTTTATTCGTTTATAAAAACTATAAAATGCTTAATTTTTGCTTGATTAGGAATGATCGTTTCATCAATTTTAATGCTACGATTATGTTGTGCATTGAGAGGTAATTCCGTTTGCTCAATATCTACGGTAGCATTCAAATCATCTACA
>JALSTJ010000377.1 GCA_026983815.1 Flavobacteriales bacterium | reverse complement strand
CCAAAAACAATTTATCGGCATTTTCGTTGGTGGCATACGCCAATCCGGCAATCATAATCGGGATGCCGTAAGCCAACATTTTTTTTAATAATTTTTTGTCTATTCCCAATTTGAATTTTATCAAAACCGGTAAAAAAAGCAAAAATGTAACACCGCTGGCAATAAGATTGGCTATAAAAATATAAACAACTTTTTGGTGATTATCGTTAAAATTCAGAAAATAAGTATTGGTTAAAGTGTGTTTTCGGATGAGGTAGGGAAGGAGTAAGAGGAAAATCAAATTAAACAATACGAAAACCAAAACATTGATGATGCGATAACTTGCAAATTTTATCGATTTTCCTTGCACCCGCAAATAAGCATAAGGAATAACGACCCAGGTATCAAGTATCAGTATGATTACCAGAATTTTATAATACAATTCATCGATGTCCAAAAAATGGGAAATTTCGTTGGAAAAACCCAGAAACAAACCTAGAAAGATTAAGCTTGTAAAGAATATAAAAGTAAAAGCGGTTTGTAAGACCTTTGGATTATGATTGAGTTTGGTAAAAAACCTGAAAAAAGCGGTTTCCATTCCAAAAGTAAGCAAAACATTGAAATAAACGGCATAAATATAAAACTGCGAAACATTGGAATAAGCCGCCGGATCATCAATAACGGCGGTATGCAATTTTACCAACAAAACATTGATGATTTTGGGTAAAACTGCCGCTAATCCATAGATTGCCGTATCTTTTGCAAATTTTTTTACCAGTTTGGACATACTATTTTTAAAAGCATAAAGATAATAAATCCATTTAAATTATGATTATTACCTTTGTTTTATTAAAAAATCCTATTAATACTGAGAATATTTTTTCATTGGTGAGCATTTCAATGAATTTATCTAAATTAGCAAAAAAAAATTATGAAAACTTTTTATAAAATATTTTTGTTCTTATTTATTGTATCTTTCACAAATAATATACAAGCTCAATCCCGAAATAAAAATATTCAATTTTTCGGGGGCTTCGGATTGTCTATCAATTCAGAATTTTTTTCATTCAGTGTGCAACCCGGTATTTTGTATCATGTGAGTCCAAAATTTAAAATAGGAACGGCTGTTCAATATTCTTATGCAAAATCCAATCGGGATTATTATGCTGTTAGATTTAGTCGAAATATGTATGGAGGAAATGCCTTGGCTTTATATTATCCGGTTTCACATCTGGAAATTTCGAGTGAATATGAAATATTGCACATCGATGAAATCTATAATTCTGTCAAAAATAAATATTGGTCTCCTGCTTTATTTGGTGGGGTTGGATACTATAGTAAAAATTTTGCAGTAGGTTTTAAATTTGATTTTTTACATTCGGAAAAAAGCATTTATAAAGAAGCATTAATTCCTTATGTGCGTATTTATTTTTAGTTTTTTCGAAAAATTTAATGTTTTTTTAATTTCCCAATCTTTTTTAGTAATTCAATCGGTTTTTTTATCCGTATACTATCCGATTTTAATTTCTTTTTTCTGCTTTTTTGAATAATTCCGGGTTTGTGCAGACTATCAATAATCTTGGTTAGACTGTCTTTTTTGTGTTTGAGTTCGTTCAGAATTTCAGCATAGATTTCTTTAAAAAAAGCAGGATCTTTACTGTAATAATCTGTGCTTTTTTTTAGTATTATACTATCCACTTTATAGGTTTTGTAAACCAATAATACCGGATGGATTGACGTGTCTTTATGTTTTAATACTTCTTGTGTTTTTTTAGCTATAATTAAATCTTTCATGATTTTTTTATAGGTGTCTTTATCCAAAATATCTTTAGGTTTTTCGGTATTTTGACAAGCGGTAAGTCCTATTAATAAATAAATAAAGAATAGTTTTTTCATAATTTTCCAAATAAAGATTTGAATTTCAATTTTAACACTCCCCAAGCGGCTTCTGATATGATGGAGCCATGCATTTTGGATTTTCCTTTTTCTCTATCTGTGAATATGATAGGTATTTCTTTGATTCTAAACCCTTTTTTCCATGCTTTGTATTTCATTTCTATCTGAAAAGCATATCCAACAAATTCAATATTATTCAAGTTTATGGTTTCCAATACTTTACGTTTATATCCTACAAAACCTGCCGTAGTGTCTTTTACCGGAATTTGAGTAATCAAACGCACATATAATGATGCCGAATAAGATAATAAAATCCTTTTCAAATCCCAATTAGCAACGCCAATCCTACCTTGTAAATAACGTGAGCCTACTACGACATCTGCTTCATCGGTTTTAAGTATTTTCAACATTTTTATCAAATCTGCAGGCGGATGTGAAAAATCTGCATCCATTTCAAAAATATATTGATAAGCTTTGTTTAATGCCCATTGAAACCCCGAGATATAAGCTTTTCCTAAACCCTCTTTTGTTTTTCTTTGGAGTAAATTCAGTTGATTGGGAAAATCTTTTTGTAATTTCATTACAATAGCCGCCGTTCCATCAGGAGAATTGTCATCAACTATCAAAATATCAAAACCGGCATTCATATTTAAAACATACCGTATGATATCTTCTATATTTTCCTTTTCATTATATGTAGGAATGATTACTAATGTTTCGGACATTTTCTTATATATAATACTATTGCAAAGGTATGTTTTTAAATCAAATCTGAAAAATCTTGATAACCATATCCTTTTTGTATCAAATAATTGGAAATCTTTTGCTTGAGTTTATAAGGATTCATTTCGCGATATTCCGATGTTTTCTTTTTTATTAATTTTTGAATGGTTTTTTGATAATCTTCCCTGTCGATTTCCATAAAAGCTTTTTCAATCAAATTGGGATGAATATCATGTCTTTTCAAAGCTTGACGAATTTTGTTTTTTCCCCATTTTTTTTGATAAAATTTTCCTCTGACAAAAGACCGTGCAAATCGTTCTTCATTTAAAAAATTTTCTTTGATAAGATGCAAGATAATTTGATCAATAGCTTCGGGTATTATATTCATTTCATGTAATTTTTGCATGACTTCCCGATGCGACCGATCTCTGTAAATACAATAATATTCCAATTTTTTCTTAGCTTCCTCTATTGTAAATACTTGCTTTTTCAATTTTTATGGTTTTATTGCGATTTTAGAAATTAGCATTCTACCCGGTGTATGTAATTTCAAGATATACAAACCGGAAGCTATGCCATGAATATCCAATTGGTTAAAAGAATCTTCAAAAGTTTTTATCAAACTACCCGAAAGAGAATAGATTTCTATTTTGTCAATAGAGACATTTTCAGTATTTTTCAAGTAAATAATTCCGGAAGCAGGAACCGGATACAGTTTAAATCCGGCAGATTGTAATGTTTCTACCGAAAGATTAGCATTGATAATCGGATTTTTGGTAATTATATCGCTTTCGGGATCAAATGCTACTTGAACTGCGTCAAAACCGACATCAATATCAAAAATTTGCCCGTCAAAAGTGTTGTCGATCATAACATCAAAAGTTTGTCCATTGCTTGAACTAAATCGAAAAGGTAAACTCATTTCAAAAAAACTTACCGAAGGATGACTTTGTGTTTGATGAATGGTAATTTGATAATGATGAATTCCGGAACGAACCACTTGTATATTATAAATAGGATATCCTTGACCATAAATCCAATCATTGAAAAATTCATCTAAAGATTGTCCTGAGGTTGTTTCCATAATATTTTTAAAATCATCGGTTACCGCATAATCAAACATCTTTTGATTGACATAATTTTTCAAACCTTGAAAAAAATCAGTGTCTCCAAGTTTTTTTCGTAGCATGTTTAATACCATTCCTCCTTTTGCATAGGATAATCTTCCATTAAAAATTCTGGAAACATCGGTTGTATCTTGCACATAAACCGAACCTGCAGGTTGAGAGGTTACAAAGTTGATTTTATTTTGTTTCCAATTGATAAAATCTTGATTGCCATCTAAGTTTTCAACAGTAATTCCTTCGGTATAAGTAGCAAATCCTTCATTGAGCCAGATATCATGCCATGAACCACAGGTAACAGCATCGCCAAACCATTGATGTCCCAATTCATGCGCCATCAATTGCCTTCCGTAATTTACCAAAAAGGTAGCGGTTTGATGTTCCATGCCACCACCCCAGCCAAATTGAACTTGTCCGTATTTCTCATCTCTAAATGGATATAAACCGAATTTTTGTTCAAAAACATTCATTACCGGAACAATTTGTTGGGTTTGCTGCTGGTTAAAACTCGCATCTTCAGGATAGAAAAAATTATCAATGGGAAAATTTTGTTGAATACCGGCAGTCAATGTATATTGTGTGTAATCGGTAACGGCAAATGCCACTAAATAGGCGGCAATCGGATAATTGGAGTGCCAAGTGGTTTGTTTGTATTCCGTATTGTCTATTGAGTTGTTCGAGATGGTTTCTTGAGTAAGGACTCCATTGGAAACCGCTTTCATTTCATGTCCATTGATGTATCTGGGATAATTTATCGTTACTTCCAACGTATCGATTTTATCATTTAAATCTTGCTTGCATGGCCACCAGTCTCTGGCTCCATAAGGTTCAGAAAGTGTCCAAACAACCGGAACATTGTTGTGTGTAGTGGTTACATACGAATCAAATCCCGAATCCGGAGGAGTTCCAGAATAATGAACCGATAGAGAATCTAAAACCCCACTTTGTGCCGATGGAGGCAAATAAACTTCCAAAATATCATTGGTATGGTTGAAATTCAAGGAATTTCCATGATAAATAATCGATTGGACTTGCAATTGATTTGCCATATCAAATTGTAAACTCATAGGGGAAGTGGTGGTAGGTTCGGCAATATAATGTGTAGTAACTGTCCCTTCTATATAATCTTGATTGAGATTGGGGGTTAAAAATAATTTTTGATAAACGATATCATAATTGTTAATAGCTCCTTGAACTTGTCTCATTTGCAAGCTTGCTGAATTTTGCTCTCTTTGTATTAATTGTAGGTGAGATTTATCGATTTGTGCTTCCGATAAAAATATCGAAATCATCAATATAAATAAAAATGTATATTTCATTCGTATGATTTTTTATGCTAAAATAATGGAAAAATATATAAAAAAGTAAATATTTTCTATTTATTATAAGATAGGATATAAAAAAGCACCGGTTTAAAAGTCCGGTGCTTGATTAATAGATAGAGAAAAATTTTATGCTTTTCTTCCTCCTTTGAGTTCATCTTGCCATTTTTCCAATTCTTGCCATTTACCTTCAGCTGCCAATTGTGCTTGTTTTGGCCAAGTTTCCGGATTGTGCATGCGATATCTGGGTCCGGCTTTATCCAAAATCATTTGGATAACTTTCACTTCTGTACCTGCTAAATCTTTCCAGGTATAAATTCCTTCGGCAAATAATAATTGTTCAATTTTAGGGCCGATACCTTCTACTTTTTTCAGATTATCTTTTTTAACCGGCTTGGAAGGTGTTGAAGCAAAACCTAATTTTTCTTGAGAGCGACATTTTTCCAAATCTGCTTCCAATTGTTTTTTCTCACTGGATAAAATTTCAAATTGTTTTTCCAATTTTGCATATTTGTCTTGCCAAATACTGCAATCGGGTTCTTTGTCTTTTGATAGAAACATTCTTAGTAAATATCCAAGAATGAAAGCAACCAAAAGCATTACTATAATTTCGGTGGTTGCGGTTTCTTTACCATAAGAATCCGCTGCGCTGAATAATCCGCTTACTAAATATTCCATAGTTGTATAGTTATTTAATTATTATTATTTCTACTCTTCTGTTTTTTTGTTTACCCGTTTGGGTGGAATTATCTGCAATAGGTTGTGTTTCTCCTTTGGATTTCACAATCAATTGTTTGTTATTTACGCCTTTATTTACTAAAACACGTTGAATCCTTTTGGCTCTTTTTAAACCCAATATTTGATTGGAAGCATGACTTCCAGTATTGTCGGTATGTCCGATGATTTTAACATGAACATTCGGATTCTCTTTGAGCATTTTGGATAAATCATCTAAATAATTCAACACATCTTGATCTTTGATTTCTTTGGTTGAATTATAAGGGAAATATATCAAGGTTTTATTGTTTAATTGTTTTACATGATTATTAAATGTAATCCATCTCCAATGATGGTCAATTGCATCTATAAAATCAGGTATGGAATCTGCAGAAAGCAGTTTTCCTTGTGTCATTACCCAAGAAGTATCCAATTGAGCAGCAAGCATGTTTTTTATTTGCTCAGCTCGGGCTTTACCAATGTTGGAATAATCGGTTGGATTGTTTTCGTTTTTATAATATGGACCTTCAATCAGCAATTTTTTACCTTCCGGTTTATTTTTTTTCCAAGAATTTACAACTGCAGTCCATTGAAGAGAATCCTGAATAACAGGTTGAACAGAATTTTTTGTAAAATAAGCCCAAAATCCCGATTTTTTATTTTCCTTCGGAGTTTTTGTTTGTTCAACAATGGTAGATTCTGCATTTTGTTTTTGTGAAATTGCTGGTTGTGCACAAAAACCTTTGATTTTACAAACATACCAATAAGTGCTGCCCGCTCCCCAAAAAAAGAAGATGAGCAGAATGAGCAAAGATCTTGTTTTCATAATTAATTTTTATTTTGGTTAAAAAAAAGAATTTTCACTAATAAATTAGTTTTTTCATTGTAAAAATAATAAAAAATTTATAATTTCCAATTTTATTAATTTTTCTATTTTTGCTGCATGTTTAAAATCCCTGATGATAAACTCAAATTTCCTCCGGTTTCTTTGGCAAATAGTCAAGGATTATTGGGATATGGAGGGGGTTTAGGTATTGATAGATTAATTCTTGCCTATAAAAACGGAATCTTTCCTTGGAACTCTAAAAATGAAGATATTTTGTGGTGGGCACCCGACCCGCGAATGGTATTATTTCCTGAAGAGATCAAAATTTCTAAAAGCATGCGTTCATTGATAAGGAAGAATAAATACAGAATTACAGAAGATCAAGCTTTTGGAGATGTGATTTATCAATGTTCGGTTTCCAATAATAGGGAAGGACAAGATGCATGGCTATATGATGAAATGATAGAAGCTTATACTCGTTTGTATAAACAGGGATTGGCACATTCCGTTGAAGTTTGGAATAGAGACAATCAGCTGGTGGGTGGGCTTTATTTTGTTCAGGTTTATCCACATGTGATTTCGGGTGAAAGTATGTTTCATTTAGAATCCAATACATCGAAACTGGCTTTTATTCATTTAGCAAAAATTTCTGAAGAGAGAGATATAGAAATTATTGATTGTCAAATATATACGCCTCATTTAGCGAGTTTGGGCGCAAGATTGATTCCTAGGGAACACTTTATGGATATTCTGTATAATCAGAATAAAAAAGCAAACCATGAATCGTGATTTTTGGAAATATCAAGCACAAACGAATTCCAGTCCTATGGGTTTGGAAGTGGATTATGCCCAAGGTTCTTATATTTATGATATTCATGGCAAATCCTATTTGGATTTTGTAGCAGGAGTTTCAGCCAATGTGATGGGGCACCAACCTGTTGAAATTTTGGATGCTGTAAAATCTCAACTAAATAAATATATGCATGTGATGGTTTATGGTGAATTTATCCAAAAACCACAAGTGGAACTTACAAAAAAATTGGCTGATTTATTACCTGATCCATTGCAAAAAACCTATTTGGTAAATTCCGGAACCGAAGCAACTGAAGCAGCAATGAAATTGGCAAAAAAATATACGGGACGCAGTGAAATTATCGCTGCAAAAAATGCTTACCATGGCAATACACAAGGTTCTATGTCGGTGATGGATTATCCCATACGTAAAAACCCTTTTATGCCTTTGATTCCCGGAATAGGATTTATAGAATTTAATAACAAAAAAGATATAAATAAAATTACGGAAAATACAGCTGCCGTGATTTTGGAAACCATACAAGGTGGCGCAGGATTTATTGAACCTGAAAATGGATATCTTAAGCAAGTAAAAAAACGATGCCGAGAAACCGGAAGTCTGTTGATATTGGA
>JALSTJ010000376.1 GCA_026983815.1 Flavobacteriales bacterium | reverse complement strand
TATTCCTTTCATAAAAAAAGTTTAACTTTGTCTTTGCTTTTTTTGGCATAGTTTTGTTAGGAAATGTTTTGGTATGATGAAAAAAATATTAAAATTTATGAAAAGAAATTATAAATACATATTGGCATTTGTTGTTTTGGCTGCCGGTTTTGTGGGATTTAGAAGTTATCAACAAGCAGAAAACAAAGAAGCGTCCATATTGGAACGCTCCGAATTGATTTTGAATAATTATCATTATCGTCCAAGAGAACTAAACGATGAGTTTTCAAAAGCGGTTTTTGCCGATTATATAAAAGATTTAGATCCTTCCAAAAGATATTTTTTGCAAAAAGATATAGATACTTTGGCTAAATACAAAACGGATATAGACGATGAAATAAGATATGCTAAACTTTATTTTTTTGATAAATCTTATAAAATTATCAAACAAAGACAAGACCAAGCAATGGGTTATATAGACGAATTGCTTGAAAAACCTTTTGATTTTAACAAAGATGAAATCCTTCAAACAAAATTTGAAAAACTTACCTATCCCAAAACCGATAAAGAACTAAAAGACCGTTGGAGAAAATATCTAAAACTCAATACTTTATCACGTTTATACGATAAATTAAAAGCGGAACATAAGAAAAAAGAGAAAGATTCCACTTATAAAGAAAAATCTTTGGCGGAACTCGAAAAAGAAGCCAGAGATGCTACACGAAAAAGTATGAAAAATACCAAATCTTTATTCAAAGATATGGAAAAAGACGACTATTTTGCCTTGTTTATGAATGCCATTACCAATCAATATGATCCGCATACCAACTATTTCAGTCCGCAAGTCAAAGAAAGTTTTGACACCAGTATGTCGGGTTCTTTTGAAGGAATCGGTGCGCGTTTACAAAAAGAAGGTGATTATGTCAAAATCGTAGAAATAATTGCCGGCGGACCTGCTTGGAAAGACGGAAAACTTAAAGTGGGGGATATTATTCAAAAAGTCGGGCAAGGTGATGAAGAACCTGTAGATATTATGGGGATGCGATTATCCAAAGTGGTTAAACTGATCAAAGGTAAAAAAGGAACAGTTGTCAAACTCATTGTAAAACGTGTGGACGGTTCCATAGAAACCATTCCCATTACGCGCGACAGAGTTGAGCTGGAAGAAACTTTTGCCAAATCTTTATTGATCAATCATTACAAGAAAAAATTCGGATATATTTATCTGCCTAAATTTTATATTAATTTCAATAAGAAAAATAGTCGTTCGGCTGCTACGGATATCAAAAAAGAATTGGAAAAACTCAATAACGAAAAGGTTGCCGGAATTGTTTTGGATTTACGAAACAATGGTGGCGGCTCGCTTTCAACCGTTATAGATATTGCAGGATATTTTATCAATAAAGGTCCTGTGGTGCAAGTAAGAGACCGCGACGGAAAAGTGGATGTTTTGAATGACCACGAGAAAAAAATTATTTTTGATAAACCGGTAGTGGTATTGGTCAATGAACTTTCGGCTTCTGCTTCCGAAATTCTTGCCGCCGCCTTACAAGATTACAATAGAGCTATAATTATCGGCAGTCCTACTTATGGTAAAGGAACGGTTCAAAATATTGTTGAATTGAGTCGGGTGCCGGGTAAAGATTATGGAAATTTGGGTGCTTTGAAATGGACGACAAAGAAATTTTTTAGAATTAACGGTGGTTCAACCCAACGAA
>JALSTJ010000375.1 GCA_026983815.1 Flavobacteriales bacterium | reverse complement strand
GGATCAAAAGATTTGGTGGCATAACGCCATCGCATAAGTTCCAATATTTCCATTTGTTATTTTTTTTGCTTGTAAAAATACGGGATTTTTTTGATGAATATTATTTTCCAATAAAAGTATTTAAAAAATTATTATTTTTACAACAGAAAAGATTTTCAAATATAGACTATATTTTAATTATGATATTAGACAATGAAAACAAGAATCTAAAAGTCCACGAATGGATATCAAAATACACTGAAAAAGGAAAGTTTGATATAGTTACAGGATATTTTACAATCGGAGCGCTTGCTTTTTTATCTGAAAAAACCAATAACAAAATTAATAAATACAGGTTTATACTCGGTGATATAGTTAATGTTGACGAGATAAAAGACAAAACACTTGACTTGCTAAATGAAAATATCAGCATTGAAGCCGCATTAAAATTAAATAAAATTGCAAAAGAAGCCGTGGAGTTTTTAAAACTGGATAAAGTTGAAGCAAAAACACTTGAACCCAATTTTTGTCACGCAAAGACTTACATATTTGAACCTGAAAACAATGATCATAGAAACATTTATTTTATTACCGGAAGCTCAAATTTGACCGAAGCCGGAATAGGATTAAAGCAAACGAATAATATTGAATTAAATATCGCCGAAACCGGAAATAATAATCAATACAAAGAACTTGCTATATGGTTCAATGATTTATGGAAAAAACCACAAGCACATAGGAATAAAACGCTTATTGATACAAACGGAAAAAAATATACCAAGCCTTTTAAACAATATTTGATTGAAGAAATTGAAAAAATCTTTATTAAATACACGCCCAAGCAATTATATTATAAAGTGCTTTTTGAACTTTTTGGAAATCAAATATTAGAAGATGAGGATAATCCGGAATTTGCCAAACAATTCGGACGACTTGAAAATTCCGTTATTTATAATACACTTTATGATTTTCAACAGAAAGGAGTTTTGAGTTTAATTAAAATGCTACAAAAATATAATGGAGCAATATTAGCTGATGCTGTTGGGCTTGGAAAAACTTGGAGTGCATTGGCTGTAATGAAGTTTTTTCAACAACAAGGAAGAGAAATTGTAGTAATCTGTCCTAAAAAACTACAACATAATTGGAGCAGATATAGAAAAAATCACGATTCTAAATTTGAGCGCGACAAATTGGAATATTTCATCAGATTTCATACGGATTTGGATGAAGAAAGAATGAACAAGCAAGAATATAGAAACGAACTTTCGGATACTTTGTTTGTCAACGATAGACCCAAGTTGTTTGTAATTGACGAAAGTCATAATTTAAGAAATGATAAATCCAAACGATATAAATTTCTGCTGGAAGAAATATTAAAGAAAAACGAAGATGCAAAAGTATTAATGTTGTCTGCTACGCCAATAAATAATTCTTTGAATGATATTAAAAACCAATTTAAACTAATAGTAAAGGGCAAAACACACGGTTTTGAAGAAACACTTGGTGTAAGAAATTTGGAATATACTTTTCGAACAGCTCAAAAAGCTTTTAATGAATGGCGTCAGGAAGATAATCCCCAAATAAGTGATTTCATAAAAAAACTCCCGGCTAATTTTTTCACATTAACCGATGCATTAATTGTAGCACGAACACGTTCGATGATCGAAGAGCAACAATCCGAACTTGTTTTCCCAAAAAAAGCAAAACCTGACAATGTTT
>JALSTJ010000374.1 GCA_026983815.1 Flavobacteriales bacterium | reverse complement strand
GGCATTTGTTATCAAATATGCTCCTTTATCTTCGGTAATATGTCCTATAATCGTAAAATTGGGATTGCCTTTGATTTTGTCGTAATCTTGTTGTTTGATCGTGAAAAGCAATTCATAATCTTCACCACCATTTAAAGCTGCTGTAATTTCGCTGATATTAAATTCTTCGGCTGCCAATACGGTTTCGGGGGCAATCGGAATTTTATTTTCATAAATAATGGCTCCTTTATCCGATGATTTGGTCAGATGTAAAATTTCGGATGACAAACCGTCGGAAATATCTATCATTGCCGTAGGTTGCACTTTCAAATCTCTTAAAAGTTTTACAATATCTTTTCGTGCTTCGGGTTTCAATTGTCGTTCCACTACATAAGTATATGGCGACAAATCGGGTTGATGATTGGGATTAACCTTAAAAACTTCATTTTCTCGTTGGAGTATCAATAATCCCATATATGCACCTCCCAAATCGCCGGTTACAACAATCAAATCTCCTGCTTGTGCTCCGTTTCTATACACTTCTTTTCCGGAGGCAACCGAACCCAAAACCGTAGGCGCCAAAACCAATCCCGACATCGATGAAGTGGTATCTCCTCCGACCAAATCTACCTGATATATTTCACAAGCCAATTTAATTCCGGCATAAATTTCCTCAATGGCTTCCAATCCAAAACGATTGGACACCGCCAAACCTACCAACAATTGTTTGGCAAAACCGTTCATCGCATAAATATCGGAAAAGTTTACAACTGCCGCTTTATATCCCAAATGTTTCAATGGATGCCACGCCAAATTAAAATGCACCCCTTCTACTAATAAATCGGTAGAAACCAAGGATAATTTCTTATCAAAATTCAAAACTGCGGCGTCATCTCCTACTCCTTTTACGGTTTCCGGATTTTTTAAAGATAAATTTTGCGTAAGATATTCTATTAAACCGAATTCTCCCAAATCCGAAAGCTTTTTGGGTTGCTTATTTTCTCTTGACATTTTTTTTCTTTTTTTTAACCGGAAGCAAAAAAAGCAAATCCTTATGATATTGTATAATTCCTTTTCCCGATTGCAAAACATCGGCACCAATAATTCCATCGACTTCCACCTCAAACATCTCTAACGCTAAATTAATATGTTCCATATCTATGGCTACCAATTTAACATTTTTCAAATACCAATCACCTATTTCCAAATGCACTTTTTTGGTGGTTTGCAAATCAATTTCTCCTGTTCCAGCTCCTGTTGCCTTATGCTCAATCGTTTTGAGTTTGGTTCCGAATTTCTCGGCTTTATTGGTATCGATAAAAGTATTTGAAGCTCCGGTATCCAAGATAAATTTTCCTTTTTTTCCGTTGATTTTAGCTTTTATCAGATGATGACCGCTCGGTAAAGTTTTTAATTTTATAATTTGATACCCTTTTTCTTTTAGTATTTTTTTTAAATTCATTGGTGTTTGTCTTGACAATTATTTTTTTACTTAAAAATATAAGTAAATTATTTTAACTCCTCTTCTTTAATTTGGGTAGTTCTAATAGGATTATAAACCGCTTGTTTAAAACCTTCCATCAATTTATTCATTTTGGTATTACATTGTCTTTATCTTGAATGGCATATAATTCTTTCAAATAATTCATATCTTTATAAAGCACCCAAGTTTGACCTTCTTCATCTTGATAAATCAAAGCTTTTAACGGAAGTTCGATAGCCA
>JALSTJ010000373.1 GCA_026983815.1 Flavobacteriales bacterium | reverse complement strand
CAAGCATCTAAAACTTCGGGTAGAAATTTATTTTCTCCCAAGTCTTTCAATTGAATGGCATCTTCACCGATAGGACAATAAGCCACACACAAATCACAAATTTTTTTATTGACTTCTACTTCGTCAATGTATATACGTTCGGTTTTTCCCGGAGGTCTCAACAAGGAATGTGTTTTTCCCAATTTTCCTTTGTATCCTTGTCCATTATGTGCCAAGCATTGTGTAGGATTTGGAATTTTGGCTGTTCCCATTTTGTCAGCCCTTTTCATCGCTTCAATTTGTACTTGAAATGGATTGACATTGGGCGGAAGTTTTCCGTTATATTTTTTTGTTAATTCTTCAATAGCATTATTTCCGGCTCCTTTAAAAATCTGAAAATTTATTGCCGCAGTTGGACAAGTTTCGGCACATTGAATCGCATCACAAGAGAAATCGCAAGCTTGTAGGTTTACATCGATATAAGGAGTTCCATAAGCCAAGCCATGATTCCAATCAGCTAATTTGATGGCATGAACCGGACAAATTTGGACACAAAGCCCGCATTTGATACAAGCATATAAAAACTCGTTCTCCTCACGCGACCCCGGAGGTCTGATGACACCTGTTTTTTCTACTTCACTTTTATCTTTTAGATAATAAGCTGCACTTCCCACTACTGCCAATGAAACAACAGCAGTTGCTCCGGCTTTGAGAAATTGTCTTCTGGATAATTTTGCATTTTTTGCAGCCATAGTTATTTGTTTTTATTGCGTTTTTCTTTAAATCTTTCCAAATTAAATATAGGTTTTGGGTCTTTAAGCACAAATTGTGGTTTGGAAAACGGAGCTAATTTTTCCAAATAATCCAGTATGGATAGAATAGGGCTTCCATAGAAAAATTTAACATTTGGATTAAAGCGCCACAATCTGGCATGATATTCATAAATACGATAGGGAAAATCGCCGATATTATCACCGTCTTTGTCATAACCGGCATAGTCTCCCCAATAATTATTTATCCATTTATTTCGGTTGGCAGTTCCACCGCCTTGTATAAATACTTGGGTCAAGTTGTCATGAAACATGTTTTCCGTAAAAATATTTCCTTCCTGGTCTTTTAGAAATTCAATAGCCGTATTGCAAAAAGCAATTTCATTTCCCGAAATGGTATTGGTTTTCCAAGGGACAAAGGGCGAAACATCTATATAAATCCCTCTTGCAGAATATAAAAATTTATTATCTATGATTTGATTTGACGAAGTTTCTTTCATTCCCAAACACATTCCCGTTACTCCTTGCGTTCCTTCTATCAGATTATTATTCATAATGGTTTTTTCGCTATACATCAAAAAAATACCTACGGATGAATTGGAAAAATGATTATGAGAAATCTGATTATTATGTGAATACATAAAATGAATACTGTAACGATTATCAATTCCTCTGTTTCCAATAAACCTGTTATCCGATGAATACCAAACCACCATATCACGAACTTGATGCCAAAAATTTTCTTGTACCAAATTATCTTTGGAATACCAAAAACGTATGGCATCTCCTTTCAATCCTTTGGGTTTACTTGACATTGAAGTAATATCATTATGCTTAATCAAACCGCCATTTGACCAAAAAACATCAATGCCGAAAAGGGTTTCTTCTATTTTATTATTGATGATTTGAAAATTATCAGCTTTTTTGATTTTAATAGCGCAATCAATTTTATCAGGGGAATCACCGGACTCTATTAAATGCAAATTTTTTATAATAACTCCGGGAGCTTCAATATAAAGCACTGAACGTAAATTTCTACCGGAAATAGTAGCTTGACCTTGACCGTCAATAGTTACATTGGGAGTTTTGATATGTCCCGGTCCATAATAAAAACCTTTTTCTAATTTTAGTGTATCTCCGGGCTGTAAACTATCCAATAGCGGTTGAATGTTTTGCATTCCTTCTCTGGATTGATATCCTGCAACAGGTTTTAGCAATCCGGGATGATATGATTTATCTATCTGACCCGATGCCAACGAAAGATACAAAAGCAATAAAATGGAAAAAGTGTTTCTTAACATTTTGATATTTTATAAAAGTTAGCAGAATTTGTAAAATATTCTGCTAACTTATTTTTATTTTAAAGACTTTAAGTATTTATTTTTTAAACTAAGCGATAACAGCATTAATATCATTCCTGCAAGACCAATAAAGAAACCGATATAAGGATAAGACATAGTGGTAAATTGCGCAACTTTTCCTTCACCGAAAACCGTTGGCATAAAAGGTTTGATACCATTAAATGCACCACCGCCGTGCAATCCTAAATGATGTCCGTACCAATAGAGATAATATACATATATCAATAAGAAATAAATAGGAGCAAATGCTACTAAAATTGCCGCCCAAGAGAGTTTTTTCTTATCAATAAATAAAAATGCTAAGCCCAGAACTGCAAATAACCCGAAAATGAAATGAGAATATCTCATGATTTTATCCAAGGTTTTTAAAGCTCCGGGAATTTTATCAGCAGGGATTTTATCCCCGGCATAAATAGGGTATGGCACATGATTTCCAAGTTCATCCAAATCATTAACTCCTTGAACAATCGGATACATCCCGATAAAGTGATTGATTTTATTCATTTCAATCAAGCAGTTAGCACCGGCATCCATTGCCAATTCTTCTCTTTCTCTAACGCCTTCACATCCGTTATAAACTCCATTGTATTTAAATTCTATACGAATTCCTTTGGGATACATACTTTTCGGATATTGAATACTTTGTAGTGCAACCCACCACATCGGCATAAAATATGATGCAATAACAAGTACTAAGCCAATTAAGCCCAGTCCCATATACATCATTTTGAATTTTTTTGCTTGTTCTTTCATCTTTTTCTTCTTTTGAATTTATTAAACAAATTTATAATGATTTTAAATAATAACCAACATTTAAGTCTTTTATTTTTTTAATAAGTTAGGCAGCCAATTGACTGCCTAACTTCTTTCGTAAACAATTAAATATTAACTATTTATTATTTTCCGGCTTTTTCTTTATCCAATTGTGCAGATTTGGCTTTAATATATTTTATCAATTTGCCTATATCTTTTGGATCTACGTGTTGATTAGGCATTGCCAATTTATAGTATTGACGCATACCTTCGATATCAGGATCTTTATATTTAGATTCTGGATTCAATATCCACTCTTTCAGCCATTTATCATCTCTACGTTTATGAACATTGTATAAATCAGGTCCGTTAAACGGTTCACCGAATTTATGACAAGCATTACATCCGTAGTTCAAGAATTCCATTTCACCCGGCAATAAGTTCTTCAACTCAATTGCAGAGGGTTTAAATGCTTGAACTTTATTGTCCCACATAATTCTGTCATTCAATGCCAATACACGTTTGTTTTCAGCATCTTGGTCGAATTTAACAGTTAAGTGTCCAACCAATTGACGTTTTTTAGGACTGTTTTGCGGATCAACAACGATAGGATAAACACCAGCTTTTTCAGCATTGAATTTAATGGTAGCTGTTTCGCCGGGAGAATAAGGATACATTTTGTCATAAGAAACCAATTCATATACATAATGATCCGTAGGACTTGTTCCTAAGTTGGTTAAGTGAATGACCACATCTTGTCCTTGTTTAACATTGATATCGGCAGGAGTAACTTTACCATCTTTAATAGTACCGAATACTTCAACTGTGTTTCCTTTGGTTTCAACTTTTTCTGCACCGGCAGCTGTTGCATAAGGAGATTTGCTCATTGTAACGATATCCGTTCCCACAGGATAAGCTTCCAAATTATTTTTTTCGTAATAGTTACGATCCATCATTACCGTGTAGTGAGGTTCACCCATTGGTAATGGTAAATCATATATTAATTTGGGATGCTCTGCGGCAATATCAATCAATTGGTGGTTTTGCGGGTGTAAAGGTCCAACCGGATTGAAACGGTCAATAGATAATTTGTTTAAAGCTATCAAATATTTACCTTTAGGGTGTTCTGTATCACCGTGATAAGATACCAAGTGACCGATGTTATAGTGTGAAGGAACGTAATCCAATACTTTCAAGTCTTTGTAATTCCATTTGGTTACACGTGAATCAACATAAATTGAAGTATATACTACACCATCTCTGCTGTCATATTGATTATGTAATGGTCCTAAACCTACTTCCACACTACCGTGAAGGGCTTTGTCCAAAGCAATGATAGGAATACCATAATCGTCTTTTCCTTCAAAATCCTTGTTTTTGATAGCTTTCATAATTTTATCAAAGCTATAAACCCAAGCATGAGAGTCCAATTTACCGGCAACGATGATATATTCACCACTAGGGTTAACATCAACACCGTGAGGAGATTTGGGTTCAGGTATCAAGTAAAGTAATCCGTATTTGATAGATTCGGGAATGGTGATCACGTGCATTCCATTGATAACTTTTTTACCGATTTTGCCGGCTTTGAACAATTCTTCGGCTTTTTTCCAATTGGTTACGTGTAAATAGTCAACATCTCTTGATGAACAACCGGCTTCAAACGGAGGACGTCCTCTCATGATACCACCGAAATAAACCTCAGAACAGAATGAGTTGGTAAATCCCCAACCATAAGATTTTTCTTTTCCAGCATCGGATAAATCTTGTGTATAAGGAGGAAACTCAAAAGTGAAAGATTTATTTTTATCAACATTTCCTGTATTGTCATCAAATTTCCAATAAGTCAATCCACCTCTCCAATATTTTTTATAATTGGCTTCGGTAAGTGGATAGTATTTTCTATCAAATGGTGCAGGATACTGGGCGGCTTCCATAAAATATTCAGAATTCGGAGTAAAGAAACATCCACCATGGTCTGAACGGAAAATAGGTTGTTGAATAACGTGTTTCACACTCCAATCTCTTAAGTCAACAACATATACTCTTGGATTTGCTTTGTCATTGATAACCATCCATTTGCCATCATAATCTCCATTTTTTTCAGAAAAACCGGGGTGATGCGTATCTCCCCAAAGAATTTCGGTTCCATCGATAAAACCGTCTTTCATCAAGTTATAAGTTTCTTCCGAATAACCATAACCTGCATAAGGTTGACGGGTATTGATAGGGATGTATTTTACCATACGCATTGAGGGGAATACATAAGAAGGCATATTTCCTTCTTGTCCTCCCGAGTTTGCTGTAATACCTTCATCTTTAACGTTATCGGGTGTATAGGTTTTAACTGCGGCTAAAACATCATCTTCATTCAAACCTCTACGTTTTACAATATCTTGGAAAGATTCCTTTCCTCTCGGAGCGCCAACATTAGAAGCTCCTTTATTGTCTCCTTTTTCGCCTCCTCCACAACTAGTAGAGAATAATGCGATTATAATTAAGGACATGATTGCTGTTGAAAGTCGCAACCAGTTTTTATTTATTATTTTTTTCATAATCCAATTCAATTTAGATTTATACATTATATATTATTGTTCTTTGGCTAATTTTTCACCAAGTAATTTTTTAGCTCTTAAACCAACATCGGCAGTTTTCACTTGATATTGGAAGTATTGCTCTGCCCATAAGAATGCATCTTTCCATTTACCTTCTTTGGCGTATTTTTTATATTTTTCTTCTGCCATTTTACCTTTGTTCAATTGGTCAAATGCATCATCAACCAAAGCTTTTACATAAGGGTATTTTTCGAAGTGATTTTTCTTCAAATAATCCACTACACCGTTGATAACATCACCGGTTTCCTTGATAACTTTAAGTTTGTTTTCGTAATCTTTTTTGTATTTAGCCAATTGTTCTTTGGTCAATTTTTCTGTAACTTCACCGGTAGGTCCTTTATATCCTTTTGGTCTTACCAATAAGATACCTTCCATTTCCAAGTGAAGTGCAGAACAGAATTCCGTACAATAGTAAGGGAATACACCTGCTTTATCGGCAACAAAAGTTAACGAAGCGGTTTTTCCGGGTTCAAACGAACCGTGTTTTCCATACGTATCAACGGTAAATCCGTGTGTTTCGTCTTCTGCTCTTTCTAAGTTGGTCAAGTGGAAAGAAACGATATCACCTTCATTTACTTCAACGATTTCAGGAGTGATATGTGAACGAATCAATGTTCCGAAAATATGAACACGATTTCCTTTTCTTTCTATTTTTTCTTGTCCGGCAACTGCACGGAAAGGAGAAGCTTCACCTGTACGTGAATTAGTTCCCGTAGGATAACGGATAATAGGTTTGATAGTTGTTCTTAATATAGCAATATTACCGTAAACATTTGCTTGTGGCAAAGTCATAGTATAAGTATCTACCATTTGGTCGTCAGCCGAAATATCAATCATATGTTGAATACTCGGACGAACAGGACCTGTTTTGGGTAAATTAGGCAAATAAGCTTCTTTGTCAACGGCAATTAGGTAATTTGAATGAGGATTGGTTGACAATCCTTGTGGAGTTGTCAAATAAGCCGGATGAAAATCCAAAGCTACTTCATCCATTTTTTTACCGGTTTCATAGTTGAAACGAACGATTTTTTTATCATCGTGAGCAGAAGCATAAGCTACATTTTTACGATAATCAAAAGTAACATCTACAACACCTTTTCCAATAGGAATGGATTGTTTTTGAACATCTGCCAATTTAATTTCTTTACCTGCATTCGCTTTCATTTTTGCAGCATCCAAAACCAATACGTTATCGGCGGCTACTACTACATATTTTCCGTCAGGAGACATTTTTACCATATTGGCGGAAGCAGGTAATTCAACAAAGCTCATAGCGGCTTTAGATTCGCTATAAGGAACGTAATCCATACTGTTTAGATTTTTCTTATTCATTCCTTTGACTTTGTTATAATCCAAAACATAAATATAATATTTGCCGTCTTTCATTGCCAAACCGAATAAAGCTCCGGCGCTGGCTCCTTTACCTACATCATTATAATCTAATGTATAAGCAGGAAATTCAACGGTAAAAGATTTTTCTTTTAAAATACGTCCTTTGTGTTCTCCTTCTTTTTCCATTCTGTGAACAGACCAAAAAGTTACACCGTTTTTAGCAACGGCATCAGCTTTTCTACTGTCCCAAGGTGTAGGAAATTGACCTGATTGAATCACAAAATCAGTGTTGGGAGTAACAGCGGCTTCAGGAAATACACTTTTTAAAATGGTGTTAGACAAAACTTGTTTGGTTTCAAAGTCATCTAATCCCAATAAAGCGATACGTGCGTTAGCACCATCAGAGAAAAATGCATATTTTCCGTCATATTTTCCATTTGTTTCGGAAAAAGCAGGAAAACGCATATCTCCATAAGTAGGAATACGGTCATCGGGATTTGATTTTTTCAATAAAAGTGAACTTTCATCGTCAAATCCGAATCCTTGCCAGGGTTCAGGAGTAAATACCCCAACATATTTGTAGATACGCATGGAAGGAATTCCATATACGATCATTGTTCCGGAGTTACCGGTACCTACAATTCCAAAATACTCATCACGACCTCCGCGAGGCATGAAAGTTTTCACTGCAGCAATCTTGTCTTTGTCAGACAGACCCCGTGCTTTCATTACAGCATCTACTGTTTCTTGGGCTGCTAGTTGTGATATTCCCATCAAGAATACCAAAACTACAAGAACAGATTGGGTCAACCAATTTGATTTTCTCATAATACTAATTGTTATTTTAGCTTTAATTTTCAACTCTAAATATAACAATTTTTTATCAAAAAAAAGTGATTTATTGTTTTATTTGCTTTTTTTTAAAAATTGGTTAAAAGAAAAATATATTTTTTTGTAAAATATTTATTATCAGAGTGTTATTTGTTTTTTATTTATTTAAATCACAATGTGTTATCTTGTTAACTAAACTAACGTAACATTTATTACAAAAATTTTTTAAAATTTTCTTCTAAATAAAAGACCTTTTTGTATTTTTAAAAAAGAGTAGGAGGGTCGGACGAATCTTTAAAATGCGTATCGGTTTTATCTTTTTCCGTATGAATTATATCATTTTCTTGATTTTCTTCATAAGGAAGGGAAGGCAACTTATCTATTTGTTTCAATTTGTCCTTACTCAA
>JALSTJ010000372.1 GCA_026983815.1 Flavobacteriales bacterium | reverse complement strand
TTTGTTTGATGAAGATTTAAGTCAAGATAAAGATCAATTGATCTATGGAGTTTTTTCAAGGGAAAGATTAGTTGCCTGTTTACAACTCGTTCCATTGGAAAATAATATTTATAAACTCAGACAAATGGCGGTAGATACAACATTTCAACGCAAGGGATTGGGGAGAAAGTTAATAGATTCTGTAGAAAGAGATTTATCAAAAAAACAAGCCAAGGAAATTGTTTTACATGCAAGAAAATCAGCTGTCGGGTTTTATAAGAAATTAGGTTATGAAATAAGTTCGGAAGAATTTATTGAGGTGGGGATTCCACATTTTAAGATGCATAAATATTTATAAATTTTCTTTGGGTTTCCATAGAACTTTATCCAAATGAACAATCTGATCATTTTTTATTTCAATTCCTTCGTTTTCCAATAGTTCTTGCATCAGATTTATTCCTTCAAAATGTATTTTGCCTGTGAGCAAACCTTTTCTATTGACTACTCGATGGGCGGGGATTTTCGGATTTCCTTTTTGTTTGTTCAATACCCAACCGACCATTCTTGCACTCTTTTTGCTACCCAAATATTCTGCAATATCTCCATAGGTTGTTACTTTTCCGGGAGGAATTTTACAGACAATTTCTATTACTTTATCATAAAAATTATCATTCATTGGATTGAGGATGTTTTTTTAAAATTCGTAGGATAAATTTACATTAAAATTTCTACCCCAACCGAAAAAAACTCTATTTTTTTTATTAACCCCATTCCAAGTAGCAGAATTGTCATCGGGGAAAAAGTTGGTTTTGGATTCTGATATATATTTTTTATTAAATAAATTGTTTATAGCTAAATTGATTTTTACTTTTCCAAATTTTTTCCATTTTTTTTGGAAATTTATATTCAAATTACTCAAACTATAAGCCGGAAGTTTTAGGGAACCCTTATGATGAGGATTTGAAAAATTGGACGCATCTATTTCCGCATATAAATTATTTACAAAATATTGATTATAAGTAAGTTGAATATTTTTGTTAAATTTATAGTTTATTTGGTAGTCTGCTGAAAATTCCGGAGCATTCCCTACCTTTACTTTGTCTAAATAATAATTTTTAGTAGCGATAATCTGTTGCTGAAAATTGTATAGTTTTACATTTTTAATATTTCCTTGATAATGCCAATTTCCAAAACTTATCATCGTGCTTATACTTATTGGTTTGAATTTGAGTTGTGATTCTACTTCAAGTCCTTTATGAGATTCATTTATACCATACAAATTGCCGGTTACTTGTTGATTATTGATAAAATCGTTTACAATTATCATTCGGTTTTTCCAGCTTGTAGTATAAAAATTCAAACGAAATTGGTATTTTCTGTTATTAAAAATATAACCGCTTTCAGCCGAATAAACTTTTTCATTTTCTATTCTTTCATTGGCTTCATTACTGTTCCATTTTGGAAAAACAGCTTTAAATAAGGGTTGTTTGCTAAAAAAACCTGTATTTGCATATAATTTTTGGGTAGAATTTAATTGAAAAAGGGTTCCACTTTTTATATTTCCACCCCATTTTCCAATCCATAAAGATTTTTGTTTATCAGGTAATTGAAAATAGTCTATCCGTTGGTATTGCTGGTTGGAGATTCCTCCTTGCAAAAACATATGGAATTTTTCTCCAGTATAGAAACTTTGGGCAAATAAACCCAACCATCGAACTTTAGATCC
>JALSTJ010000371.1 GCA_026983815.1 Flavobacteriales bacterium | reverse complement strand
TGGTGAAGATTATGAATTGCTTTTCACGATCAAACAACAAGATTACGACAAAATCAAAGGCAATCCCAATTTTACGATTATAGGACATATTACCGAAGATAAAGGAGCATATTTGATAACAAATGCCGATGAAAAACTGAAATTGAAAGCACAGGGTTGGAATGCTTTGTAAAAGGAATGTAAAATTTATAAACAAAAAGCTAGCCGTTCAAAATGTTTGACGGCTGTTTTTTTATCCCAAAAAATCCTACCTTTGTGATACAATTCATCACAAATGAAAATTATTGAAAAAATAAAGGCGCCCATACAAAACGAAATGGATCTTTTCGAAGATAAGTTTCGTAAGTCAATGAAAACCAATGTGGTTCTACTGAATCGTATCACGGCTTTTATTGTCTCACGAAAAGGTAAACAGATGCGTCCGATGTTTATTTTTCTTACCGCCAAAATGTTGGCTGACCAAATAACCGACAGAACTTATCGAGGCGCCAGCGTGGTGGAGTTGATACATACGGCTACACTCGTTCATGATGATGTGGTGGACGAAAGTAACTTCCGTAGAGGATTTTTTTCCCTGAATGCCCTTTGGAAAAACAAAATTGCCGTTTTGGTCGGTGATTTTCTACTTTCTCGCGGACTATTACTTTCAATAGATAACGGCGATTTTGATTTATTACGAATTATTTCGGTAGCGGTCAAAGAAATGAGTGAAGGTGAACTTTTACAAATCGAAAAAGCCCGAAAACTCGACATTACCGAAGAGGTTTATTACGAAATTATCCGTCAAAAAACAGCCACTTTGATAGCTGCTTGCACGGCAATGGGAGCAGCTTCCATCGGTAGCGACGAACCAACCGTAAAAGATCTGCATAAATTCGGTGAGTTGGTCGGAATGGCTTTTCAAATAAAGGACGATTTGTTCGATTATACCGCCGGAGGAATCGGAAAACCCGTAGGAATAGATATCAAAGAACAAAAAATGACACTTCCGTTGATTTATACCTTGAATACGGTCAGTGAAAAAGATAAAAAATGGATTATTAAAATCGTGAAAAAATATCACAAGGATAAAAAGAAAGTTAGAGAATTGATTGAATTTGTAAAAAATCACGGTGGAATTGAATACACACAAAATAAAATGATGGAATATAAAAACAAAGCTCTGAAAATTTTGGAAAAATATCCCGATAACAAAGCCAAAGAAAGTTTGAAATTAATGGTAAATTATGTCGTGGAACGTAAAAAATAATAAAAAAATTTGAAATAAATATTTTTTCATTCATTGTAAATATTTTTAAACACAATTAATTTTTTAATGATAAAAAAAGAAACCATAGACAAAATTTTTGAAACCGCTCGTGTTGAGGAGGTAATAGGCGATTTTGTTCATCTGAAACGTGCCGGCTCCAACCTAAAAGGTTACAGCCCGTTTAACGATGAAAAATCCCCTTCGTTTATGGTTTCGCCATCCAAACAAATATGGAAGGATTTCAGTAGCGGAAAAGGAGGAACAGTCGTAAGCTTTTTGATGGAACACGAACGAATGACCTATCCCGAAGCGCTGCGTTGGTTAGCCAAACGATACAATATCGAAATTGAAGAAACCCAAGAAGATGCCGAAGAAAAACAAAAGCGTTCCGAACGGGAAAGTATGTTTCTGGTATTGGAATTTGCAAAAAAATGGTATCAACAACAATTGCAGGAAACTGAAGAAGG
>JALSTJ010000370.1 GCA_026983815.1 Flavobacteriales bacterium | reverse complement strand
TCGGATGCTGTAAAAGAAGCCAAACCTATTTTTGTATCCGCAATTCAAAATATGACTTTTACCGATGCCAAAAATATTCTTTTGGGCGACCCAACCGCAGCTACTAATTATCTGCAACAGAAAACTTCGGCACAATTGTACCAAAAATTTAAACCCCAA
Source organism: Flavobacteriales bacterium (assembly GCA_026983815.1). Taxonomy (GTDB): domain Bacteria; phylum Bacteroidota; class Bacteroidia; order Flavobacteriales; family Flavobacteriaceae; genus JALSPZ01. The sequence continues at coordinate 1,559 of JALSTJ010000370.1, read as the reverse complement.
GTGGCGCAATCTTTACAAAAAGTAAATGCCGATAAAGTTTGGCATGACATTATCACACGATACAATCAAGTTCCTTTTGTTGAGAAAGTCAATCCCGATTTGACCGATTATGTTACGCAAAAAGCGATGGATGGCGTATTTAAAAAAATTGCTGTGGAAGAAAAACAAATCCGAAGCAATATCAATGAAAGAACAACCGATTTATTGAAAAAAGTGTTTGCTTTGCAGGATAAATAAATTTGACTTTATAACTCGGATAATTTTCCTTATTTTTGCAACAAAAAAGGAAATATGCATAAGAATATAAAATTAGCATTGGCTATTATAGTTTTCGGATTATCAATATGGCAATTTACAAAATCTCATATAGGAAATGGTATCATGTTGATATTGCTTACCTTGATTATCTTGTTTTTCTATGTAAGAAATGAATATTTATTGATGGCATTTCTCCGTTTGCGTAAAGAAGATATGGAGGGCGCAGAAAAATGGTTAAACAAAATCAAAAATCCTAAAAAACAATTGATAAAACCCCAAGAAGCTTATTATTATTTGTTGAAAGGAACATTATTGCAACGAACCAATTTGTTAGGTTCCGAAAACTTTTTCCGTAAGGCACTTACCACCGGCTTGATGATGGATCATGATAAAGCCATGGCAAAACTGAATTTGGCAGGCGTTGCAATTGCCAAGCGTAGAAACAGAGAAGCAATCAATTTGTTGAGAGAAGCCAAAGAATTGGACAAAAAGAAAATGTTTGCCGATCAAATCAAAGAATTACAACACCGCATCGACCCAACGGTAAGACGTGGTCCCAAACAACCTCCCAAAAGAAAAAAACGTAGAAAATAATTATCATGTTAGCTATTGAGCTTATCAAACATGCCATTATAGGTTTTATAATGGCATTTTTAGGATTGTTATCTCCGGGGTTTTTAACTTTAACTACTTTGAATACGGCAATTGACAGAGGAAGTAAAGAGACCGTAAAGTTTGCTATTGGAGCGGCATTACCAATATTTATTCAAGCGCATTTGGCACTTTTGGGTGCTGAATATCTTAAAAATCACCCGGAAGTTATCCGTTCTTTTTCCAAAATTGCCGTTTTTGTTTTTCTCATTGCCGGTTTGTTTTTCTTGAAACAATATCTGTCCCGACACCAACCCGTTATCAAAAAACCTTTGATTGATATTAGAAATAGCTTGGTTTACGGCATCATCATTTCATTGATTAATCCATTGGCAATTCCTTTTTATTTTACTTATAGCACATTATTGGAGTATCAAGGGATTTTAAAATTAAGCGAACCTTATGTTTCCGTTTTTGTATTGAGTGCTATGTTAGGCGTTTTTACAATATTGAGAATTTATGCCAATCATGCTTCAAAAATATTAGGAAAAATTCAAATTTTGGCAAGAAATTTCAAATTGGTATTATCTTTGACTATGTTTGTTTTGGCTATGATAAGTTTTTTTGCCGTAATAAATTTAAATAAGTAAATTATTTTTTATAATTTTGTTAAAAAATTAAATTAACGATGAAAAACATTAAAAAAATTA
>JALSTJ010000369.1 GCA_026983815.1 Flavobacteriales bacterium | reverse complement strand
CAGAAAGAGTTCAGCCATGCAAAAGATTTGGAAAAAGCTGATATAAATTTTTATTGTTATAATTTTCAATTAAAAGATTCTTCCGGTGTATATCGCGATTTATATCGGCATTTATCCAAAGCAAATATTTTGGATTTTTGGGCGTCTTGGTGTCGTCCTTGTCGTGAAGCGGCAAACCCAGAGTATAAGAAACTTTACAAAAAATATCATAACAAAGGTTTGAATATTATAGCCGTTTCAAGTGACAGGCATACTTATTATTGGAAAAAAGCATTGAAGCAGGATAGTTTGCCGTGGATAAATTTGCTTGATTCGACGCAACGAGTAAAAAATAAATACAATATAAAGTCCTATCCAACAATGTTTTTGGTAGATTCAAAAGGAAAAATTGTCGGAAAAAATTTATGGGGAAAAGAGCTTATTTACAAAATAGATAGTTTATTGAAAAAAACGGAATAAAGTATTTTTAGGTATTAATATAATTTGAAGTTTTCTCCCTTATTTTATTGGTCGATGACTTTTCCAAACAAATCAAATTCTTCGGCACTTTCTATTTTGATATTTATAAATTTTCCTATTTCAATATAATTGTTTTCTGCCTTAACACGCACTTCATTATCCACTTCGGGTGAATCAAACTCTGTTCTTCCAACATAAAACCCATTTTCCAATCTGTCAAATATACATTTATATATATGTCCTATTTTTTCTTGATTTTTTTCGTAGGAAATCTGTGCTTGCAATTCCATTATTTCTTTTTGTCTGGCTTTTTTAATTTCTTCGGGGACATCGTCATTGAGTTTGCCGGCATGAGTGTTTTCTTCGTGAGAGTAGGTAAATACGCCTAATCTGTCAAATTTTGCATCGGCGACCCATTGTTTGAGTTCCTGAAATTTTTCTTCTGTTTCTCCGGGGTATCCGACGATTAAAGTTGTGCGTATGGCAACATCAGGGATTTGTTGTCGCATTTTTAATATTAAATTATCTGTTACTTTACGGTTGTGTCCTCTACGCATCGATTGTAATATTTCATCATTGATATGTTGTAAGGGCATATCCAAATAATTACATATTTTTTCTTCTTTGGCGATGGTTTGTATGACTTCTTCGGGGAATCCGGTAGGATAGGCATAATGCAAGCGAATCCATTCAATTCCTTCAACTTTTACTAGGGCTTTTAACAGCTCATTTAATTTTCGCTTGCCATAAATATCCAATCCGTAAAAGGTCAAATCTTGTGCAATTAAAATCAATTCTTTGACTCCTTTTGATGCTAAAATTTCGGCTTCTAAAACCAGACTTTCAATGCTTCGCGATTCATGTTTGCCACGTATCATAGGAATAGCACAAAAAGAGCAACTTCTATCACAACCTTCAGAAATTTTCATGTAGGCATAATGTTCCGGTGTCGAAAGTTTTCTTTCACCAATCAGTTCATGTTTGTAATCGACTTTGAAAGTTTTGAGTAACTCAATCATATCATGCGTGCCAAAATATTGGTCAACTTCCGGAATTTCTTTGGGTAATTCGTCTTTATATCGCTCACTCAAACATCCGGTAACAAATACTTTGTCAATTCTTCCGGTTTGTTTGTCGTTAATAGCGGCTAATATTGTATCGATTGATTCTTGCTTGGCATCATGAATAAAACCACAAGTATTAATGATAACAATATCACTTTGTTCATTGCTGTTGTGCTTCATTTGATAACCATTATA
>JALSTJ010000368.1 GCA_026983815.1 Flavobacteriales bacterium | reverse complement strand
GCATCTGCTCTTCTTTGGGAAAGATCCAAATTGAAGGAATCGGAACCTCTGGAATCCGTATGAGAAGCCAATTCAATTTTTACATTGGGTTTGGATTTCAAAATAGGTAAAATCACTCTATTAATTTCTGATTTTGCAGCAGAAGATAATTTGGCACTATTTACAGCCCAATGAATATTGATACGATTAGGTTTTACCAAACCACAATCGATTTCTTCCCAAACTTTAAGTCCTCCGGGTTTAACCAATACGGTTTTGGTAACTTTTTTATAAACAGCAGGAACATCTCTGGTTTCTACTTTTGCAGGAACATCAACTACTTGACGTTTGATTGTTCCATATTGAGCGGGAATTTCAATTTCTTCGGTCCAAGCCGGTTTGGCAACTACTTTTTTCTTGTAAGTAGCTCCAACTTCGGGCATGGGAACTTCTTCTACACTTGCGTCGGATAAAAGAGTGGTTGTAGGAACCGTTTTAAATACAGCAGGTTTTTCTACATAACATAAAACTTTACAATCATTGGGGTCGGGGGAAGTACAATCTGCATAAGAAGTATATTCCCATTTTCCCGTTTTGGGATAAACTTCCAAACTTTCGGAATCTGTTCCGAATCGGGCAGGGATTACTCTGTATTTTTTAGAAGCTTCTTTTTTTACATAAGGAACTTCAACAGTTTTATATTCAGCCGGATGATAAATATATTTCTTACTGGCTTCTTTTACCAAAACTTTTTCAGTAACCCATTTAAATTTTGGCGCAGTTGTTGTTAGAACCTTATAAGCAGGTTTAACCATAACTTCAACCGTTTCGGTTTTGAATTCCGGTTGAGTAGTACATTTTACGTAACATTTTCCCGGCTCGGGATTTAAGGGACCGTCAACTTGTGCATAAGTTAAACCGGCAAACATCATTAAAAATAGTAATGCGATTTTTTTCATGGTTTTTATTTGTTTTTAAATTATTAACTTTGCAAATATAAAAATATAATTTATGTTTCAAAAATTTATGTTAAAATTATTTAAATTTTTATTAATTTTCATCTCATTAACCTTGTATTCTGAAACTTTTTCACAAAAAAATCATAAAATTTATTACAATGATAAAATTAATAACATATCATTAAAAGAAAAACAAAATCCTTTAATCTTTATAGATTTTTGGGCCACTTGGTGTGCTCCTTGTATTGCATCCATGCCACATACCCAAGAATTACAAAAACATTCCGAGCATGTTACATTTGTATATTTAACAAATGATCCCGAATACAAAGTTCAACTTTTTCTGAAAAATAAAGGATACGATTTTCATGCATTAATCGATAATGAACGAAAAACTATCGATGAATTTCAAGTCAAATCCATTCCGCAAAGTTTTCTTATCGGTCCCGAAGGAGAAATCGTGTGGAAAGGAAAACCTACGGATATGTCTTTGGATGATTTGCAATATTTTGAAGAGCAATATCAAAATATTGAAGGCGACAAGAATCGATTTGTTTTGGACCAACCTCAGGATAATGTTCAAAATCGGGTCGCTTGGAAACACCGCAAACAACTTCTGTATCGAACAACTGACTTTGCGCAAAATATTTATCAAAATAATCCCGATAATCAATATCTTTCGGGTGATCTAACTTATATTTTTTCATTTTTATATGGTATCCCTGAAAAACAACTCATCAACAAACTTTCCGATGATTACCTTGAATTCAAATTCAATGGAA
>JALSTJ010000367.1 GCA_026983815.1 Flavobacteriales bacterium | reverse complement strand
TACTTCTTCTAAAAATTGTTTGTTTTCCATTGGCTAATTCTTTTCTTTTTTTCTTGCGTATAAATATAATGAATGACTTAATATTTCAACTCCCATTGCTTCTTCAAAATCTTTTTTTATCTGTTCTATTCTCGGATCGCAAAATTCAATGATTTGGAAATCGTCAATCATAATGATATGATCGTGGTTTTTGTTAAAAAAACCTTTTTCATAAAATGCTTGCACTTTACCAAATTGATGTTTTCTTACCAAACCTGCATCCAATAATAATTCCAAAGTGTTATAAATGGTTGCTTTGCTAACCGAAAAATTTTTTTCTTTGAAAATGTTATATAGACTATCTATATCAAAATGGTCATTGAGTTTATAAATCTCTTCCAAAATAGCATAACGCTCGGGAGTTTTTCTATATTTTTTTTCTTCCAAGTATTTGGTTAATAATTCTTTAACCGATTGTATTTCATCATTTTTTGTCATAGGAAATCGGGATTATTTGGAAAAATAAAATTATGAAATAAATTTGGATTTTCTTTCAATGTTGATAAAATTTTTATAAGTTTTAATAACTTTTTTGTTATGAAAATGATAGTCATTTTAAAATTTAGTGCTATTCCGATAGTTAGCGGAAGCCAAATACACAATATTTTTGTTGTGCAGTGTTATAATTATTTTATAGTATAATTTGTTCCTGCTCCAATTCCAAATTTTTCAATCAAGTTTTTATTTAATAATTTCTTTAATATTCGTTTTACCGTTGGATTTGGAATATGTAATTTACTCGCAATTTCACCGGATTTACTTCCCGGATTATTTTCAATATAAGTAAGTATTGATTTTTCTCTTGGCGATAATTTTGCTTGTGTTCCTTTTACTTCTAATTTTTTTATTAGTTGTTCTTGAATGTTCAAAAGTGCCGAGAAAAAGAAATTAATCCATTCTGTAACATCTTCATTTGGTCTTTGTGATTGACAATGCCTTAATTTTAAATAATATTCACTTTTTCGACTTTCAATTTCGTGCTCCAAACTTACATATTGTATCCAACTGTATCCGTTTTTTAATAACAGCAATGTAGCTAACAATCGGCTTAATCTTCCGTTTCCGTCTTGAAAAGGGTGGATACTTACAAATTCATAAGAAAATAGAGCAGATTTAACCAATGGATGTATTTCTGTATCAGAATTATACCAATTAATCAAATTTCGCATTGCATCTTCTGTTTCAAATCCCGGATTTGTTGTTTGAAAAATAATTTGCTTAGTTCCGTCGGGTAGCGTAGCTTCAACGGCATTTGAGTGTTTTTTATAATCTCCTTTATGCCATTTGTCTTTATCACTATGTTTCAATAATAGATTATGCAGATTCTTGATATTACTTTCCGTTATTTCGATTTCCGTATAATTTTCTGTAATTAACTCCAAAACTTCAAAATAACCAACAACTTCTTGTGCATCCCTATCTTCTATTTTTGTAATTTCAAGATTATCTAATAAAGCTTTTACTTCCTCGTTACTCATTTTTGACCCTTCTATCCTTGTTGATGCACCAACGCTTCGGACTGTTGCAATATTTTTAAGTTGTTTTAAACTTTGACTTTCTCGCTTTTCAATACTTGTCCAAAAAGCGTCAAATCGGTCAATTTTACTAATAATTTTTAGCAAATTCCAATCTAAATTTAATTTGAATATGTAAACCTTATCAATCATACTGCAAATATAATAA
>JALSTJ010000366.1 GCA_026983815.1 Flavobacteriales bacterium | reverse complement strand
CATTTGTCTGAGTTTATAAATATTATTTTCCAATGGAACGAGTTGTAAACAGGCAACTAATCTTTCCCTTGAAAAAACTCCATAGATCAATTGATCTTTATCTTGACTTAAATCTTCATCAAACAAATTCAAACCCAAAGGTTTACGCAAAATTTTATCCCTTAAAAATAAAACCTTTTGATATTCGGGAGAATTATATTTAATTTTTTTTATCCTGTGCATATAGATATTTTATAATTCCGTCTGCCAAACCTATTTTCGGGACATATATTTTATCGGCATTTGCCCATTGCATAGCTCGACGATATATTTTGGTAGCGGGAATAATAACATCCGCTCGGTCGGGATTCAAGTCCAACTCTTCCACCCTATCGTCATAATCAAAAGACTTTAAGAATTTATATTGAGCATCCAACCATACTTTGCTTAAAGGCGCTCCGGGAATTTTACCGGACATTTTAAACAATTTATTGATATTTCCACCGGAACCTATCAAATACACTTTATCCATATCACGCGTATGTTCCTTTACCCACTTTTCGGCTTTATCCCATTCGTTTTTTTCAACTTGTTTGTTCAACAACCGAACAGTTCCAAGTCTAAATGATTGGGAATCTTGTTTTTTGCCATTTTTAAAAATACTAAATTCCGTAGAACCTCCTCCCACATCGACATATAAATAATTCCGATTTCTATCCAAAAGTTCTTCCAAATCGGTAGCGGCAATCAATTCGGCTTCTTTGGCACCATCGATAATTTGAATATGAATTCCGGTTATTTTTTCAATTTCTTTTACAATTTCCTGTCCGTTTTTGGCTTCTCGCATCGCCGAAGTAGCCACCGCCATATATTTTTCCACTTCATAAGCTTTCAATAAATATTTAAATCCGAACATTGCATTGATTAAACGTTCTTCATTTTTTCTACTGACAAATCCCTTGGTAAAAACATCAGCACCCAAACGTATCGGAACACGTATCAAAGAAACTTTTTTGAATTTGGTTTTTTTCTTGGTTACAATCGCATTACTTATCAATAGTCTTACGGCATTTGAACCGATATCTATGGCTGCATATCTGTATATTTTCATTGTATCAATTGAAGTTAAAAAAGAAATTAATGAGATTTATTTCTGTTTTTAATAGCTTTTAAATATTTAACCAATTCTTCCCTAACTTTCGGTGCCAAAAAGAACAATCCTATCATATTGGGAAATACCATAGCAAAAATCATAGCATCCGAAAAGTCCAAAACCGACCCCAATTTTACGGAAGCACCTACTACTACAAAAAATAAAAATAAAAATTTATAAACCATATCGGCTTTTTTTCCTCTACCGAAAACGTATTTCCAACCTTGTAATCCGTAGTAAGACCAAGAAAGCATAGTAGAAAAAGCAAACAAAATAACGGCAATCGTCAAAATAATTGAAAAATGCGGAATAACCGAATCAAAAGCCGTAGCGGTCAATTCAACTCCTTTGCCGTCCAAAGAAGCATCACCGTATTGGAACAAACCGAATTTCAAATTGGTAATAACAAGCACCAAAGCAGTCATCGTACAAATCACAACCGTATCGATAAATGGTTCCAACAAAGCAACAATTCCTTCACTTGCAGGATACTTTGTTTTAACCGCCGAGTGCGCAATAGCAGCAGAGCCGACACCTGCTTCATTTGAAAATGTTCCTCTTCTAAAACCTTGTATCAAAACGCCTATAAAACC
>JALSTJ010000365.1 GCA_026983815.1 Flavobacteriales bacterium | reverse complement strand
GATTGCCCATAATTTATCCATAGTAAAAAAATTTTTTTTATGAAACCAATTTTATAAATATATCGTTCAAAGAAGGTAAAACTTCATAAAATGCTTTGATTTTGATAGGTTTATCCAGCAAAAGGCGTAAAAATTCATTCAAATCTTGTTCGGATTTTATTTTTACTATCAATTCGCCTTGGGATATTTTTTCAACGGGATAATCTTTCAAGATATCTTGCTCCATATCCCCGTCAAATATAATTTTGTAAAGATTTTCTTTATATTCTTGTTTGATTTCATCGGTTTTTCCTTGTAGAATAATTTTTCCATTGTTTATCAACGCCAAATCTTCGCAGATTTCTTCCACTTGCTCCATCCGGTGAGTAGAAAAAATAATTGTTGAACCTTTTTTCTTCAAATGATAAATTTCTTGTTTAATAAGTTCGGTATTTACGGGATCAAGTCCGGTAAAAGGTTCATCCAATATTACCAATTGAGGATTATGAGCTATGGTAGCAATAAACTGCACTTTTTGTTGCATTCCTTTGGAAAGTTCTTCGATTTTTTTGTTCCACCAATCACGAATTTCAAATTTATCCATCCAATCCAGCACCATTTTTTTGGCTTCTTTTTCGGTAAAACCTTTGAGTTGGATAAGATATATCAATTGTTCACCGACTTTCATTTTTTTATACAATCCGCGTTCTTCGGGCATATAACCTATAAATTTCGGATGAAAATCATTCAAAGATTCATCGTTTAGATAAACATTTCCTTTATCTTGTTTAATAATATTGGTAATGATACGTATCAATGTGGTTTTTCCCGCACCGTTGGGTCCCAGGAGTCCGAAAATTTTTCCTTTTTCAATGGATAGGTTGATGCCCTTTAAAACCTTTTTTTCGGTAAAACTTTTTTCCAGATTTTCTATACGAAGTATAGCCATAAGAACTTATTTTGATGAATTACCCAAAAATAACGATTTTTTTTAATTTTTGTTACACATTAATAAAAGTTTGATTAAGTATAGTTTATTTTTTTATCTATCTGTTTTGTATTAAATCACGCTATATATAAATTTAAATTTAATTTTCACATGAACATTAGTTCAAGCGTTGAAAAAAGGTTTAAAGGAAAAAAGCGTAAGTAAATTATTGTTTTTTTGCATATTCATATATTTATAATATGACCGGTAAATTGGTTCTTTCAAAAGATTTTATAAAATTTCTTAATGTTAATATAAGAAAATTTTCGTCAGGTAAATATCTGATAGTGGTGATGTTAGATGATAAAAAATATTCATCAAAATTGATAATAGACTGATTTAGCGAATTTTACTTGTGTTTAGAAATCTTTTTAGCATCTAATCTGTCTCCTTTTTTCATATCGGTCAAAGCTTGTTTTCCTAATATTTCCTTATAATATTTAGGATGTAAACCAAAGCCGGGTCGTATGGAACGAACATTTTCTTTCGTTATGGTTTCGCCTGCTTTAATATCTTTTACTACGTAAAGCGAACGAGCAAATTGTCTGCTTTTTTTTGCTTTTTCCGATAAGGAATAATCTATTTTTCCCAAAGCTTTTTCGGTATTTCTTACGGCTTCAACCATTGCTTTAAATTCTTTTTCGTTCAATGAAAAACTTGCATCGGGACTATTGATGGATTTATCCAAAATAAAATGTTTTTCAATAACCGTAGCGCCTAAACTTGTAGCAATTACAGGTATTAATTCACCTTGTGTATG
>JALSTJ010000364.1 GCA_026983815.1 Flavobacteriales bacterium | reverse complement strand
ATGTAGAAGAAACCGTAAAAATTTTAACGGAAGAGAAAAACACGCAAGCATTTATTATTATTTCGGCCGGATTTAGCGATACCGGCGCTACCGGAAAAGCATTGGAGCAACGAATTGTCAAACAAATTGAGAAATACAACGGCAGTTTGTTAGGACCGAACAATATTGGATTAATCAATACAAATTATGCCGGTGTTTTTACAAGTCCCGTTCCAAAATTGGACAAAAAAGGTGTGGATTTAATTTCAGGATCGGGAGCTACTGCTGTTTTTATTATGGAAGCCGCTATGCAACAAGGATTAGGTTTTAATAGTGTTTGGACGGTTGGAAATTCGGCACAAATCGGAGTGGAAGAAGTTTTGGAATATTTGGATCATAATTTTACTACCGATTCTCCAAGGATTAAACTGCTGTATATTGAACATATCAAAAATCCTGTAAAATTTTATAAACACGCACATTCTTTGAGTAAAAAAGGAGCTAAAATAGTTGCAATAAAATCAGGGAGTTCACAATCGGGACAAAGAGCTGCCGGCTCACATACAGGTGCCTTGGCATCGCCCGATACAGCAGTCCAAGCACTTTTTGACAAAGCCGGTATCATACGTGTTTCAGGTAGAAACGAAATGATACAAACAGCTATCGTTCTAAAATACGGAATTCCCCAAGGAAAAAATATGCTGATTGTTACACACGCCGGCGGTCCGGGAGTAATGCTTACGGATATTTTGGAAAAAAACGGAATGAATGTTCCCGAAATAAATCATCCTTTGAAAAACGAACTTTTACAAAAACTATATCCCGGCTCGTCTGTCGATAATCCCATCGATTTTTTGGCCACAGGCACCGCAGAACAATTGGATACCATTTTGAATTATGCGGAAAAATATGACGAAATTGACGCAATCGCCGTTATTTTCGGTAGCCCGGGATTATTTCAAGTTTTTGATGTTTATGATGTTTTGGATAAACACATCAAACACAATAAAAAAATTATTTATCCCGTTTTGCCTTCCGTTATTAATGTCAAAAAAGAAATTGATTATTTTCACCAAAAAAATTTGCCCTCCTTCCCCGACGAAGTTTTATTTGGAAAAGCATTGACCAAAATATATTTTGCTCCGAAATTTTCTTCCGTAAATCAATTAAATACTTATCAACCGACAAATTTGTCCGAAGCAAAATTTATCAATCAAGAAGAAGTAAGCCGACTTTTGAAAAAATACAAATTCCCCGTAGTCCGGCAACATATCTTTACTAACAAAGAACAAGCTTGGAAATTTGCCGAAAACATTTTACCCGTTGTGCTAAAACCCGAAGGAATATTGCACAAAACCGAACAAAATGCCGTTCGATTGAATATTTTAACCGAAAAAGATTTTAATCGAAATTTTGATGAATTACAAAAAATCAGTCCTACGCAAAAAGTTTTGGTGCAGCAACAAGTTGAAGGCGAAGAATTATTTATAGGGGTAAAATATGAAGAAAATTTCGGTCATTTGCTAATGTTTGGGGTCGGTGGAATTTTTATAGAGATTTTTAAAGATGTGCAAACATTATTAATGCCTGTGGATGAAAATGAAATTATGGAAAAACTGAAAAAATTGAAATCCTATCCCTTATTTCAAGGCACACGAAACAAAAAACCCATTGATATTAAGAAATTTACGGATTTGATAAAAAAAACCGCACAACTGATAAAAGAAAACCCCGAAATTATTGAAATGGATTT
>JALSTJ010000363.1 GCA_026983815.1 Flavobacteriales bacterium | reverse complement strand
CGTTCGCCTACGGGTCTGATTTTGTTTTCTTTTTCTATATCAATTCCGTTAATCAAAACACCTTTGGAAGTATTTCCATAAGATGCCAACGAAAAGGTTTGTAATCGCGGCACAATATCTTCTACGCCTTTGGTAGATTTAATTTTTTCAATCAAAGTATCGTTGAGTGTAATGCTGTTTTCGAGATTGCGATCTTCCCAATATCCTTTGCGGTGAATTTGTAAATATCCGGTGTAATTTCCGGCGACATTTTTAATTACGTTATCGTACATTCCCAACTGCATAGACCTGATTATCAGAGCTAAAAACACTGCGATAAACACAGAAGTTATGGTGATAATACTCCTTTTTTTGTTCCGCCAAACATTTCTCCAAGCAAATTTCAGTATGGTTTTCATAGTCCGGTTATCGTAATTTTTTAATGTGATTTATTGTAAAATAGCTTTCGCTTATCGGTTTATCAAAAACCAATTTATTGTAGATGATAACTGTTTTATTGCCGGGTTTGTCCACCGGAATAAATTCAATTCTGGAAGGTAATTTTTTACCGTCAAAGATTTTGGGTTCATAAGCCAACATTTTATTCACAAGAAAACCGTCTTCGTCATAAAATTCAATCTTCATTTGCATAGTATCTTTTTGATCAATCCAAATAAGCAATTTTCCCCAAACCACCGGCGCATCTTCTTTGGGGGTAAGTTGAATTTTCCAACATTTTAATCCGTTGACTGTTTCTACACCTACGATTTTGCTGGTATAATCCTTTACGATAGAGGAACGTTTGACCAAGTCGTCATTGGTTAAATCCGTTCCCATCCACGATTGCAACATCATAGAAGGGGGCATTTTTATAGTTCGTTCTATCGAAGGCATATAGTTCCACATTTCGTTTTTGCGTTTTAGAAAAACAATCCCTTTTTCTTTAGCCGGATAAGTAACGAGCGAAACGGCATAATCATCGCCTTTTGTCCAGCTTTTCAGACGCATTTCGCGTTGCCATTTCGGGCGTATAATTTTGATGGTGATTTCGGCATACGAAGTATTTCCACGCACTTTTCTATCCGATTTTTTTAAAATTTCCGTAGCATCTTGTGCTTGTGGATACAACACGACGAAAAGGGTAATTAGGGTGACTATTTTTTTCATAATATCAAAATTTATTCGTGAGATTTTCAATTAATTTATTTTTAACGGCATCCAAATTATAAGATTCGCCGATGACGTAATAATGCAAGGCAATCCCATCCAAAGTTGCCGCTATAATTCGTGCTTCCGCTTCGACAATTTCAGGATTTTCAGGGTTTAGTAAATAGGCAATTCGTTGAAAGGCTTCCGAAAATATTTTACTCATAATAGTTTGAATATCGGGCATATCGGTTACTTGCATTGAAAGCGAAATGGACAATTTCCAGATATGGGCATTTTCGGTCATCATTTCAAAAAACAATTCAATTACCGTTTTAATAGCATCTTTCAGTGATTTATGCTGTATTTCCGCTTGCATTTTTTCCAACAAAGTATCTGAAGCTTTTTTGTAGCTGAATAATACCACTTCTTTGAGCAAATCTTCTTTACTATTGAAATAGTTGTACATCAAACCTTTGGAAATTCCTGCTTGTTGAGCAATTTTGCTAATAGACGTGCTGTGATATCCTTTGGTAGCAAAGAGTTCCAAAGCTACCATAATGATTTCGGTTGTGCGTTTATTGCGGATGTTTTCGTTTTCTTGTTCTGATCTGGGTGCCATAATGTTATTTTTGACTGAACGGTCAGTCAAATATATAACACTTTTTTAAAACTACCAAATTTTTTTAAGAAAAATAAGTATCGGGATTAAAATAAGTTACATACAAGGATAAAAACATCTGATTGCTATCGGATTCACATTCATTTATTTTATATTTGTAGAAAAAATACAATGACCGAAAGAGAAAAACAATTTATAGAATATTGGCAAAAGAAAAGGCAAACCGGAATTTATAAATATTCGATTATTACGGGATTTACTTATGCGGTCTTTGTTTTGATTTTTTCAAAATTGTTGGCGTGGAATTTTCAGTTTACCAAGCAAGATTTATATGCTTCGGCTTTTGCCATATTGATTGGTATATTGGTATTAGGACCATTTATGTGGTGGCACAGAGAGCGTAAGTATAACAAATTGATTGAAGCAAATAAAAAATCAAAAAACAAAAAGAATAAGAAAAAGGGCTAAAATTTTTAGCCCTTTTTTTATGTTTTATCTTTTCAAAGTAAAATGGCCTTTATAAGTTTTTCCGTTTTTTAGCATAAGCATATACCAATAATCGCTACTGTTCAATTCTCGTCCTTTAACTTTACCGTCCCAATAATCGGTAGTTCTGGTATGCATCGCTTTTAGAATTCTTCCATATCTGTCATAAATATAAACCATTGCATCCGGTGTATTTTCCGAGTTTCCTATACGCCATACATCATTATATCCATCTCCATTGGGAGTGAAAAATGATAAAAATATCAGATTGGTTACGTGAACAGGTGGAGCCGTATAAATGCAATCATTGGTATCTTTTACATAGACAGTATAATCATTATCGGGTAAATCGGTAAAATGATTGCTATCTTGAAATTCAATGCCATCAATAGAATATTGATAAGGTGGTAGTCCACCGGAAGCATTTATTTCTAACTCTCCATAAAAAATGGGATTTAAAGTTGCATTAATCGGTTCTAAAATTGTAACATGAACATCATCGGAAACATTACAAGTTCCTCTATCAATCGTAAGCACCACATCATATTCACCGGGACCTGATAAGCTTAACATATCAGTATTATTGGGGTCGGGATTTCCATTGACTTCCCAAGCATAATTGTCAGCATCGGTAATATTGGATTGTATATCTGCTGTTTGATCGTAGCACAAGACCAGGTCGGGACCTAAATCCAATTGGGGATAAGGGTCCATGGTTGCAACCACTTCATCGGATCCGATACAACCAATGGTATTGGAGACATCCACGCGATATGTTCCGGAATCACTAATATTTAAAGTAGGATTGGTTTTTCCTGTGAGTTCTACTCCGTCTTTATACCATTGATAAGTTTCATTTCCGGATTGATTGGATACATTGGCAGTTAGGGTTGTAGGTGTTCCTTCACAGAAATGAAAATCAGCACCCAAGTCCACAATGGGTGTAGGTTCAATATTTACTACAACATCATCAGAATGTGAACAAACTCCGGTTTCCACAGTTAATGTATAAGTTCCCGAATCGGATACAGTGATTGTAGGATTGGTTTCTCCGGGTAAATCCACTCCGTCTTTGGACCACTGATAGGAAGTAGCATTGGATGTAGTTCCGTCAAGAGTAACCGTAGGAGCATTACATTCATTAATATCAGGTCCTAAATCGACGGTTCCTAAAAAATCATCAAAATTTACGGTTACTTCATCTGATAAAGTTAATGGTTGTCCATAAACATTTGTATAGGTAGCTTCCACTCTAAAAGTAGTAGTCTCCGTAACACAAACGTTGATGGTGTCCCCTGTGCCAACCAAAGAGTTATCTGTGGTATTATACCATTTATAATCAATTGTAACTCCTTGTGCCGTTCCATTGGGAATGAATTTCCATAGCTCGGGAGTAGTTACGGTCCATTGTCCAGTATTTCTTCCCGGGGGAACATAAGCAGTAGTTCCGGATTCATCTTGTATTCCAATAACGGCATTCCCATTATTCCATCCTGAACAAGTATCTTTGTGATCTATTTGAACATCAATAACATTAGTATTTTCATACAAAACGACCCGTTGTGTGGTATAATTAGTATGACATTGAAAATGTGCAACAGAATCATAAGCTATAACAAATTTTCTTTGGGGAGCCTGTCCGGATACATAATATTTAATAGTTCCACCATATCTAACATCCACATCATGAAAAGCTCCAAAAATAGTATTTCTAAATAAATTGGTATTTGGTAAACTTTGGTCCAATTGCCATTCGCAATAAGCATTGGGTTGTTGTGTTTGTGGAGAAGTGCGATTTAGATCAAAACTAACCACTCCGTTGGCGCCAATTATCAAATAATTATAAGGCTGTCCGAAAAAATAAAAAGTAAAAGGTAAAGTAATTACACTAGACCAAACATCATCATTGGTTATATAAGAGGAATTAATGGATCCTTCAGGTGGTAAAGGACATGGTAAATCTTGTTGAACAATATAAGATTCTGTGGAATGATTTATTCCGGGGTCAACATATGCATGCAAAGTCGTACAATTGTTATTACAATCTACCGTTACATCAGGACCAGCATCAATTTGATCACAAGATTGGGCATATAACCCATTGAATGCAAATGTTGAAAATATAAATATTAAAAGTTTTCTCATTTTTGTTTACTTTTGTTTTATTCAAATAATAAATTTTATTAAAGATTAAGTAGCAAATCTATGAGGTTTATATTTAATTCATAAATTAGGAAAAGAAAAAATCTCAATTTTTATAAATTTAAAAAAAATAATGAAGTTTTTTTACCATATCAATAATAATTTTGAAGCCGGTTGTGATGAAGCCGGAAGAGGAAGTTTATCGGGACCAGTAGTGGCTGCTGCGGTGATTTTTAAAAAAAATTATCGTAATAAGTGGATAAATGATAGCAAACAATTGAATGTGAAACAACGAGAAGAATTACGTTTAATTATTGAAAAAGAGGCAATTAGCTGGGCAGTTGCTTTTGTAAGTGAAAAAACAATCGATAAAATAAATATATTAAATGCTTCCATCTTAGCTATGCATCAGGCATTGGATGCTTTGAAAATGATACCGGATTTTATTTTGGTGGATGGAAATCGATTTAAACCTTATAAAAATATCCCTTTTGAAACTATTATTGGTGGAGATGCAAAATATCTTAGTATTGCAGCAGCATCTATTTTGGCTAAAACACATAGAGATGAATATATGATAAAATTGCATGAAGAATTTCCGGAATACGATTGGAAAAATAACAAGGGATATCCAACTCCGAATCATAGGAAAGCTTTGGTAAAATTCGGTATCACACCTCATCATAGAAAAAGTTATAATCTGATTCCTCCTATCCAAACCAAATTGGATTTGTAAAAAAACATAAAAAATATCTTAATGTTGAATGCCATCTATAAATGAAGGATGGATACAGATGATTTTTGTAAAAAAATGAGATACAATTTGAGATATTTCGAGAAAAACTCTAAGTTTTACGGATGAAATTAAAAATCTGCTATTTTTATATATCGATGTATATTTTAAAAAATTAATGTAAATTTGGATTTATAAATTTTATTTGATAATAAATTAATGTATAGAATATATAAGATGCAGCTGAATAGATTTTGGTTTTTAGTATTGATTTTGAGTTTATCTTATTCTGCACAAGGACAATCCAAAAAAGAGCGTCTTGAGGCAAAACGATTGGAATTGCAAAGACAAATTTCACAAATCAATAACCAATTAAATGAAGTGAATCATACACGGGCGAATGCTTTGGAAATTTTGAATCAAATCAATAAGAAAATTAGTATTCGCAATCAGTTAATAAAAAGTTTGCGGGGTGAAATCAATGTAATCACACAAAAAATTAATCGAACTGATACAAAAATCGGCTCTTTGGAAAAAGAAATTGGAGAATTAAAAAATAATTATGCCGAAATGATCAGACAATCTTATAAAAATCGTTCTAGAAATGGTAAAATTTATTTTTTACTTTCATCTGAGGATTTTCAGCAGGCATTTAAACGCATGCAATATCTAAAACAATATGCCAATTTTAGAAAAAATCAGGTAAAAGAAATTCAAAAAAAACAAGCAGAACTGAGACAATTAATAAAACAATTGGAAACTTCAAAAGAAGAAAAACAAAAATTATTTTCCAAATACAAAACCGAACAACAGAAAATTATCAAAGAAAAGAAAGTTCAACAACTTGAAATTGATAAAATCAAAAAAAGGCGTTCTTATTATCTGACACAAATAAAAAAGAAAGAACGTCAAAAGAGAAAAATTGATCAAATGATTGAAGCCGAAATCAAAAAAGCTATTGTTCGTTCCAATCGTCATAATATAAAAAGTAAAACCTATAAAAATTCCAAGAGTAAATTTTATATGACCCCCGAAGCAAAAAAATTGGCGGGTGAATTTTCAAAAAATAGAGGTTTGTTACCGTGGCCGGTAAAAAAAGCATATATTTCCAGACATTATGGTGTGCAACACCATGAAGTTTTTAAGAATGTAAAAGTTTATAATTCGGGTGTAAATTTGGCAACAGTCAAAGGAGCAAAAGTGCATGCGGTCTATAAAGGAAAAGTTTTACAAATACAAATTATCCCTGGTGGTAATACTTCTGTTTATATCAAGCATGGAAATTATTTGAGTATTTATCAGAATCTAAAAAAAGTAATGGTAAAACCCGGTGATATGGTCAAAACAGGACAGACAATTGGTATTGTAGCCACTGATCCGACCACTGGAAAAACCGAACTTAAATTTCTTGTCTATAAAAATTTGACCAAATTAAATCCTGAAAACTGGTTGCTAAAAAAATAGTTTATATGCTTTTTAACAATAAAAACATACAATTTACTACGCTAATTTTTATTAAACTAATCCGTTAGTATAAGAAAATTAGTTTGTATTGCATTTAATTTATTGATTTTTTGTTTCAATTTTTACTTCAAATCTACATTATTAAAAAAAAATTAAAAAAGACGTTTTTTTCACTTGATTTATTGAAAAAAAAACATATTTTTGGTCTGAAATTATAAAACATTCAATTAATATAAATTCATTGAAATGAAAAATAAATATCAAGAACAAATCGATGCTTTTATGGAGTATGCAAAAACGCGTAATCCTAATGAGCCGGAATTTTTACAAGCAGTAAAAGAAGTAGCGCAAGCAGTCATTCCTTTTATTGCTGAAAATCCAAAATATCAAGGAAAAAAACTTTTGGAGCGAATGATAGAGCCCGAAAGAACAATTTCATTTAGAGTGCCTTGGGTGGATGACAAAGGAGAAATTCAAGTAAATCGCGGATATAGAATTCAATTCAATTCTGCGATTGGACCTTACAAAGGTGGCTTGCGTTTTCACCCAACCGTTAATCAAAGTATTTTGAAATTTTTAGGATTTGAACAAATCTTTAAAAATGCTTTGACTACCTTACCAATGGGTGGCGGAAAAGGAGGCTCCGATTTTAATCCCAAAGGTAAATCCGATGCCGAAGTTATGCGTTTTGCACAAGCTTTTATGAATGAATTATTCCGTCATATCGGTCCCAATACCGATGTTCCTGCCGGCGATATCGGGGTAGGTGGACGTGAAATCGGTTATTTATTCGGACAATATAAAAAATTAAAAAATGAATTTTCGGGTGTTTTAACCGGCAAAGGTTTGGCATTTGGCGGTTCATTGATACGTCCCGAAGCTACCGGATTTGGTGTGGTATATTTTGCACAAGAGATGCTTCATACCATCGATGAAAAAATCAAAGATAAAAAAATTGCCGTATCAGGTTTTGGTAATGTAGCTTGGGGAGTTATTACCAAAGCAACCCAATTGGGAGCCAAAGTCGTAACAATTTCCGGTCCCGATGGATATATTTATGATCCCGAAGGAATTTCCGGTAGAAAAATTGATTATTTACTTCGTTTGCGTGCAACAAATAATGATGTGGTTGCTCCGTATGCAGACCAATTCCCCGAAGCCACTTTTTATCCGGGCAAAAAACCTTGGGAACAAAAAGTGGATATTGCCATGCCTTGTGCCACACAAAATGAATTGAATGATGCCGATGCCGCTCAGTTGATTAAAAATGGAGTATTGGCAGTAGTAGAAGGAGCAAATATGCCTTCTACTCCCGAAGCTATTAAGATTTTTAAATCGGCAAAAATTTTATATTCGCCGGGTAAAGCTTCAAATGCCGGTGGTGTTGCAGTTTCCGGCTTGGAAATGAGCCAAAACTCCATGAGATTTAATTGGACAGCAGAAGAAGTAGATCAAAAATTGCATCATATCATGAAAGAAATTCATAACAATACCGTAAAATACGGCAAACAACCCGATGGTTGGGTAGATTATGAAGTGGGTGCCAATATTGCCGGTTTTGTCAAAGTTGCCGATGCAATGTTAGCCCAAGGAATTGTTTAATA
>JALSTJ010000362.1 GCA_026983815.1 Flavobacteriales bacterium | reverse complement strand
CGGCAACTACTATGATGATGGTTCCCATCTTGATTTCCATTGTAGTAAAATTGGAAGAAATAAACACCGGAAAATCCATACGAAAAATGGAAAAAGCACTTTTGCTGGGAATTGCTTATGCGGCATCTATCGGTGGAATTGCCACATTGATAGGCACACCGCCCAATCCCTTGTTTGTCAAAGTTTTTCAGATATATTTTCCCAACGGACCGGATATCTCCTTTGCCGACTGGATGATTTTTGCTTTACCGCTGTCCGTTTTGTTGCTTATTATTACCTATGTTTATTTGTATTTAAACTTTTTTAAAAATCAATCGGCGGATTTTAAAACAGGAAAAGAAGTTTTGCAACAAGAATATCAGGACTTGGGAAAAATCACTTATGAACAAAAATGGGTTTTGTTTTTATTTGTTGCCTTGGCATTGCTTTGGCTGTTTAGAAAACCTATACATTTCGGAAATTTTTCAACTTTCGGTTGGTCTGAAATTTTTAAAAATCCAAAATGGATAACCGATGGCAACATTGCGATTTTCATCGGAATATTATTGTTTTTAATCCCGACAAAAAACAAAAAAGATTATTTGATGGACTGGAAAACCGCCGAACGAATTCCCTGGGGAATTATTTTGCTTTTTGGCGGTGGATTTGCTTTGGCAAAAGGCTTTAAAGATTCGGGGTTATCAGCTTATATCGGGGATAGATTAACCGGATTACAAGATGTCCATCCGCTACTTATTTTATTGATAATTATAGCAACCATTACTTTTTTAACCGAACTCACTTCAAATACTGCAACTACTCAAACATTTTTACCGATTTTGGCTTCAATGGCTATGGCGATGAAAGTAAATCCTTTATTTTTTATGATACCGGCAACCATAGCCGCTTCGTTTGCATTTATGTTGCCCGTAGCGACTCCGCCCAATGCCATTGTATTCGGAACGGGAAAATTACAAATCAAGGATATGATGAAAACGGGATTTTGGTTGAATATTTTCGGAATACTTATACTTACGCTGGTTGCCTATTTTTATATGACTTGGGTTTTTAATATTGATTTACTATCTTTTCCGAGTTGGGCGAAATAAGTTTTCTTAATGACCCGACAAACATTCATTTGAAAAGAATTTAGCAATCTGCCAATCAAATTTTATTCTTTATGTATGACTTTTTCAATCTTATGATGCATCTTTTCAAACTTCTTATCCTTCATTTTTTCAATCATTTGGTGGGTCGGAGAGATAAATTTTATTCCCAAATCCAATCCTCGTAAAATAAAAAGCATGCCTACAAATGCAACGGCATAAGGTATTATTTTATTGATTTTATTGCGAATTTTAACCGACACGAAATTCCCGAGAAAAATAGCCAAAGTCATCATTGGAGCGGTTCCCAAGCCGAATATTGCCATATACAATGCGCCAAGTAACGGGTCGCCGGTTGCCATTGCACCTACAAGTGCAACATAGACCAATCCGCAAGGCAATAAACCGTTAAAAAAACCAATGGTATAAAAACCGAAAGTAGAACGTTTTTGCAAGTAATTTCCCAATGAATTTTTGATAAAATAAACCAATTTATTCCACCAAGCCAATGGTTTCAATCGTAATACTTTTGAAGCGGGAACAAAGGCAAAAATCACCATAATTATTCCCATAATCAAAGAGATTTTTTGTTGAAAACCCAACAACGAAATTCCTTGTCCCAGATATCCAAACAACAAACCTATTAAGGCAT
>JALSTJ010000361.1 GCA_026983815.1 Flavobacteriales bacterium | reverse complement strand
ATCGTTGCGAGCCAAATCTAACAACATGGTATGTTCTGCATTTTCTTTCGGGTCTTCGCTTAATTTTTGGGCTAAAATTTTATCTTCCAACACATCTCCTGTTTTTTTATAGGTTCCTGCTATCGGGTTGAGCTTGGCTTCTCCACGAGCAATTACCAATTGACTTTCGGGCGATGAGCCCAATAATTTAAAATCCCCATAATCATAATAAAACAAGTAGGGCGAAGGATTTATTTAACGTAAAGCTCGGTAAATATTGAATTCATCTCCGGTGAAAGATTGGGTAAAACGTCGGGCAAAAACTATTTGAAAAACTTCTCCCAATTGACAATATTCTTTTCCTTTTCTGACCAATTCCATAAAATCTTCATCCGTTATAAAAGATTGTTCGTCATGATTTGCTTTGAATTTAAACTGTGAAATCCCTTGATTAAAAACCAAATTTTCTATACTTTTTAGCTTTGATTGTTCTCCATTCGGAACATTTTCCAACAAAATCACTTCATCGTTATAATGATTGATGGCTATGATGTATCGATAAAATGCATAATGCATCAGCGGGATATCATCTTTTTGTTCTTTATTGGAAAAATTCAGATGATCGAAATATTTTACCGATTCAAAACCCGTAAATCCATACAATCCGTTAAATTGCTTGGGCTGATGGTCGGATTCAACTTGTATCGATTGAATGAAAGATTTCAATTCGTCTTTTACGGAGATATTTTTTATCCATCTTTTATTGTTGTTGATAATCAAATGATTATCTTTAATTATGAATTTTTCAAGTGGTTCGGCAACAATAAAACTAAAACTGTTTTTATTGCTGTTATAATCCGAACTTTCCAACAAAAGCGTTTCCGGGAATTTATCGCGCATACGCAAAAACACTAGGACAGGCGTGAGTGTATCTGCTGATTTTTTTACAAGATTGACTTTATATTTCATCTTCTTTATTTTTTTACAAAACAAAAAAGCCTGCCGGATTCCGGCAAGCTTTAACTTTTTTTGCAAAACTAGGGCTTTACCTCATCCGGTTATCGAATAAGTTCAAAAGCCACCAAAATTTTGCAGAGATTAATTTCATTTGTGTTGTTTTAGTTAGGACAAATATAAAAAGTTTTTTAAATTATAAAAAATATTTTTTTATCAAAACAAACATAATATGCTTTCATTAAAATTTAACCGGTTATGATAAATCAAGGTTTTGCCTAAAATGGCTCGGGAATATTGAGATGTGCTTATAATTGATAGCAAAGCGTCAGCGTCGCTTTAAGCGACACCGACGCTAATAAAACTAACATCTTAATGTCGAGTTTTAAAATTGTCGGCTTTGTCTTTTGCGGTATGCGCGCGTAAGGGATGGAAATGATAGCTCACGCACAGCAAAACACTACAAAAATATAAAGAGCAAAGCGACCAAAGGAAGCTCTTGATATTTATAATTTTTTGTGTGTTTTTGCGGGCGGGACTATAAATGGACAGCCCGACCCGTGGACTTGTGCGGCTGACTAACGGAAGGGATACGCCCTATAAATTATTGTTTTAAAATTCGGATTTTTCATACAATTTTACACTCGGATACTTGCTTTTGGTCATTTCAAAAGAAAAAGGTGAATCTGCCAGAAAAACTTGTTTTCCGTATTTATCCTTGGCTAAATAACGCTGTTTGACTCTGATAAAATCCTTGTATTCTTCATTGTTCGGGTCGTCGGGGGCTACCCAAAATGCTTTGTAAA
>JALSTJ010000360.1 GCA_026983815.1 Flavobacteriales bacterium | reverse complement strand
AGTCCAAAGAAGTTAATGAACTCAAAAGTTTATTTTGCAAAGGATCTAATTTTTCATTAACCAAATCGAACATTCCCGGGGTTTTCATCACCTGTAAGGTGTCTCCGTCTTTGGCAATCCGATTGCCATCTTCAGGAACAATAGCCACACTTTTACCACCCATAATATTCCCTCCGTAGATTTTGACTTTGCTACTTTTGGTAAATTTAAAATCACTATCAATATTGAGTACCATCACGGTGTTTTGCATATTGGGAGTAAATTCCAAATCTTCAACGGTCCCAATTGGAATTCCTTTGAGCGTTACAGGAGTTGATTTTACCACCCCTTCCACATTATCCAAAACTGCATAATAAGTATTATATTTTTTCAGAATATCCTTTCCTTTCAGGTAATTAAATCCCCAAATAAACAAAGACAATGCAATGATAGCTATTATTCCGGCTTTGGTTTGTCTTGTAATCTTTATTTTCATAAAATTGAATTAAAAAATCAATTGCAAATTAATACATTTTTGGTAAAATAATTATTTTTTTAATATATCTTTTAAATCTATGCGTTTTCCGTTTTTATATGCAACAATAAATGCCGTTGGATAAAATTTTCTTGCTTGTTTTTTGATTTTATTAATTTTTGTATAATCCGATGTATTTCCAGCATAATATTTATACCATTGCCCAACTTTCACCAATGACAATTCCGGTAAATGATGAAAATTCTGTGGCTTTAAAGCTATTTTTTTCTTTGAAGCAGCCAATTGTACTTTAAAAATGATTCCGGGATAAATATGTTTCGTTCGATTTTTTTTCGGTTTTTCTACAATTTCGACTTGAGAATTAGCCATAATGTAATGATAATATTCCATTACGGCATCTGCAATGGATTGCGCAATTTTATCTTGTCCGTTTTTGGAATTTAAAAATTTTTCTTCTTTGGGATTGGTCAAAAAACCTATTTCGGTGAGCACACTGGGCATATATGTCAGGCGCAAAACGGCAAATCCCGCTTGCTGAACACTTCGATCCTTGATATTATGCAAATGTTTTTGATATTGATTTTGAATCAAGGAAGCCAAGCGTATGGATTGATCCAGAAATTCTTCTTGCAAAAGAGTTAAACCAATAAAAGACTCCGGATGATTAGGATCAAAACCTTCATATTTCAAATGATTTCCCTTTTCTAGTTTGATGACCGAATTTTCTCGTTTGGCTACTTCTAAATTATCTTTATTACGATGAATTCCAAGAACAAAAGTTTCTGAGCCGGCAGCTCGTTTATTAGGATTGGCATTACAATGTATAGAAATGAATAAGTCCGCTTTTTTCTTGTTGGCAATTTCAGCTCGTTCCCATAATTCTAGAAAAACATCTTTATTTCGGGTAAGAATCGGTTTGATTTCGGGATGTTTGGACAATTTTTTATAAACTAGTTTTGCCACTGCCAAAGCTACATCTTTTTCTTTATTTTTCATTTTTCCGGTTCCTCGAGTTCCCGTATCGTGTCCACCATGTCCGGCATCTATCACCACTTTAAATTTTTTTTGCTGTCCAAGGATATCTTCTAATGGGTTTAGCATAAAATTTGCTATGATAATTAAAATGAAAATATGTTTTAAATTTTTATACATAAGTTTCTAACAAATTATTTATTTTTGAATTTTCTAAATCAATTTATGTCAATCTACAAAAATAACATAAGCAAATTGTTTACCAAAATAAGTTTTGGCATGTTTTTTTTGTGGATATTTATAACCTCTACTACTGTTTTTGCTCAGATTGATACAAAAAATCCTAAATTGAAAGAAAGTTTAAAAAACATTCCTGTCTTGCAAAAACATCGCATAAACATCGATTCAATTAAAAATCCACGTCAAAAAAATATTAGAGATAGTATTAAAAAAACTCCGGACAGCTTGAAAATTTCACAGGACAGTATTTCCAAAGGAGGATTGGAATCCAAATTGGTTCATTATGCAGAAGATTATACGGAGATTAATCAAAAACAGAAGTTTATCAAATTATACAATCATGCCCACATCAAGTATAAAGATTTTGAATTGACTGCAGGAGTTATTTATGTGGATTATGCAAAAAAAGAAGTATATGCCGGACGCATCCCTGATTCTCTAGGAAAACCTTCTCAACGACCGGTTTTCATTCAAGGAAGTACCAAAACAGAAAATGACAGCATTCGTTTTAATTATGAAACAAAAAAAGCGCTGGTTTGGAATACTTACACCAAAGAAGGAGATATCAGCCTAATCAGTGAAGTTTCCAAAAAATATAACGACAGCGTGATGTTTGTTTCCAATGTAAAATTTACTACTTCGGAAGATAGAGAACACCCCGAATATTACTTTTTGGCTAAAAAAGGAAAAATAGTTCCGGGTAAGAAAATTATTGTAGGAACTACCCAAATGTGGATAGAAGATGTGCCAACCCCTTTTGTGATTCCTTTTGGTTTTTTTCCGCTACTAAAAACACGGGCATCGGGATTTATTGTCCCCAGTGTAGGGGAAAGCACCAAAGGTTTTTCTTTTCAAAATGGTGGATTTTATTGGGCAATTAATCCATATTTAGACCTTACAACAACTGCTGATTTTTATACCAATGGAAGTTATGCTTTTCATGTAGGAAGCCGATATAAAAAACGATACAGATACAATGGAAGTTTTGTTTTTAATCTAGAAAATCAAATTACTTCTTTGATTGGTTTGCCCAATTATCAGAAAAATAGTCTTTGGAATATCCGTTGGGTTCACTCCAAAGATTCCAAAAGCAGTCCTTTGAGTAATTTTTCTGCAAATGTAAGGTTTGGTAGTAGTAAATATTATAGAAATTCGGATAATTATTATGTGGCTCATAATGTAAATAATCAATTGAATAATGAGATTAATTCTTCGGTATCTTATTCACGTAATTTTAGAAACTTACCTTTACATTTATCCATGTCTTTGAGTAACAACCAAAAAGTAACACAACAACAAATTACTTTGATACTGCCACAAATAAATCTAAATACAGATCGATTATATCCGTTTGCAAAAAATGGTATCAAAAAAAATGCTTTACAAAAAATCAATCTCAATTATACTTTTGATGCACAAAATACTATTCGCACTACTGACAGCTTGTTGCTTACCAAACGTATGTGGGAAGGAAAAGAAGTAGCTGCCAGACATAGAATTCCCATAAAAACCGATATTAAATTATTCAAATATTTTAATTTTCAACCCAGTATCAATTATCAAGAAGTTTGGGCGCTTCAATATATCGAGAAACGTTGGGACCCTACTGCAAACAATGGAAATGGACAGGAAGTTATTGAACAAAAAAACGGTTTTAAATCCTTTAGAAGTTTGAATATGAATGCTTCACTTTCTACCAATATTTTCGGAACTTATTTGTTTGGTGATGATAAAAAAATATTGGGTATTCGCCATACGATTACACCTTCATTTAGCTATTCTTATCGACCTAAATTTAAACAATTTATTAAGGAATATGAAAAATCCCCCGGAGAAAAGGTAACATACACGGAATTTGATAATAATATGTATGGGAGACCTGATACCACGGAAAATAAAAATTTAACTATGGCTCTTACACAAGTTTTTGAAGCCAAATACAAAACCAAAGACGGAAAAACCAAACGCTTGAGATTTTTAACCGTCAGCAATTCATATAATTTTTTACGGGATTCCATGCAACTGTCCAAATTTAATTTAACCTCATCATTTCAATTGACCAAAGGATTAAATATACGTCTCAGCTCAGTTTTTGATCCTTATGACATACAAGATGGTATCATATCCAAAGATTTGGCTATTGCTAATGGAAACGGACTGGGACGATTTCAAACTTTTTCTTTTACTACCGGTTATAATTTTGATAATCATAGTTTTTCAAAAGATAAAAACAAACCAAAAAAGACTTCAAAAGGTGAAGAGGTAAAAGCATATTATAATCCTGTAAAATGGAATTTAAAACTAAACTATGATTTTCGGTACACAAATACGGCTTATAACCCAAGTTCGAATAGATCCATTACCGGAAATACCCTGACATTTTCCGGAAATGTTAATTTTACTGAGAACTGGAGGGTAGGCTTTCGCAGTGGTTATGATATTGTCAATAAAGGATTTACCATTACCACCCTTAATTTTACACGTGATTTAAAAAGCTGGGTCATGCGTTTTGATTGGAAACCTTTGGGACGTTATAAATCCTGGTATTTTTATATAGGAATCAAATCTTCAATACTTAAAGATATCAAATATGATAAAAGAAGAGAACCCCTTCGTAAATTCTTCTAAAATATTGATTATTTTTTATTCAATAATCCATAAAAAAATTATCCTATGCTGTTAATTTTTTTTGAAAACTGATATTTTATTTTAGATTTGCAAAAGACACTTATTAAAAATATTTATACAAATGAAAAAAATTATTTTATTACTATTTGCCGGCATTAGCTTTTTCAGCTATGCACAAAAAAATTATTGGACATCTTTCAAAGGAAATTATCAAAATGTAATCTTGCCCCAAGAAAGAATTCCCGATGATTACGCAACCTACACGCTTGCAGAACAAGGATTGAAACAAGAACTGAAACAAGCTCCCGATTTATACTCCGGACAAGAAGGTATCCGGATTGTTTTACCTTCTACCAACGGGAACTTTTCCATTTATAAAGTTTATAAATCATCCACATTAAGTGTAGGTCTGCAACAAAAATTTCCCGAAATACAAACTTATAGAGCCTTTGGTTTAAAAAAACCGTCGCAAGCAAGCATAGTTATAAGCCCTTGGGGAGTTAATATTGAAATTTTTAAACCCGGTAAATCAGCTGAAATTATTCAAGCGGTTAATCCCCAAAATCAAATTTATTGGGTCTATAAAAAAACCGATTTAGCTGCCGAATCTTTTGAATGTTTTACACAAGATCATACGGATTTTAATGAACAATTGCAAAATTCAAGACAATCTACCGATGGAGTTTTGAGAACCTATCGTTATGCCGTAGGAACGACCGGAGAATATTCTCAATATCACGTAAATTTGGCTATTCAAGCGGGAGTTATTCCTTCCAATGCCACCAATGCACAAAAAAAAGCTGTGGTATTAGCGGCTGTTACAACAACCGTCGATCGGTTGAATACCATTTATGAAAGAGATTTAGGCATACATTTGGCTTTGGTTTCTACGGAAGACCAAGTGATTTTTTTAGACCCTAATACCGACCCTTATGATAATACCGATATTATCAGTATGTTAAACAATAACACCAATGTTTTGAATCAACATATCGGAGTGAGCAATTATGATGGCGGACATTTATTTTCTACATATCCGGGCGGAGGAATTTCCGGATTAGGAGTTATTTGTAATGCCAATCAAAAAGCACGTTCGGTAACCGGTTCGCAAAACCCCATAGGAGACCCTTATGATGTAGATTATGTAGCCCACGAAGTAGGTCATTCATTCGGTGCCAATCATACCTTTGCCAATTCTTGTCAGAGTAACAGAAATATGGGAACTTCCGTTGAACCCGGAAGCGGTTCTACCATAATGGCTTATGCCGGGGTTTGTGCTCCTAATGTGCAGAATCACAGCGATGCTTACTTTCATATCGTAAGTGTCAGTGAAATTACCGGTTATATAACCAATTGGGGAACTTGTGCACAGCAAACCAATATCGGAAATACAGCTCCTCAAATAAATGCCGTTTCATATTCAAACAATTATATTCCCAAATCAACTCCTTTTATTTTAGAAGCCAATGCCACGGATGCTCAAAATGATTTATTGACCTATTGCTGGGAAGAAGTCGATATCATAAATGATTCGAATATTAACGCTTATACTCCGGTTTCAACCAATACTGCGGGTCCGATGTTTCGTTCTTATTTACCTACCGAAAAAAATTACAGAAGTTTTCCTCCAATCGGGAATATTTTAAATAATTCTTATGGATCTACTTGGGAAGTATTACCAAGTGTTAGTCGCAATTTGAATTTTGCGGTTACGGTTCGAGATAATCATACAGGCGGTGGACAAACGCCTGTCGAAACACTTAATATTCAAGTGGATGGAAGCACCGGACCATTTAGAGTAACCTCACAAGGTGCTGATGAAGTTTGGCAGCCCGGACAAACCAAAACTATCACTTGGAATGTAGCAGGAACTACAGGAGGACAAGTAAATTGCAGCACAGTTGATATCCTTTTTTCAGATAATAACGGCGTTTCTTTCGATTATGTATTGGCTTCCAATGTTCCTAATGACGGAAGTGAAACTATTACTGTTCCTTCCGGAATTGATAGCCCGGATGGAAGAATTATGGTTAAAGGTCATAATCGATACTTCTTTGATTTGGCCAAAGGAAAAATTGCTGTCGGAACTTTTCAAAATGTATGTAATACAACTTCGGACAACAATACAAGTTTGAATATCCCCGATAATGATCCCAATGGAATTACCACCACCATTAATGTATCTGACACTCATATCATAAGTGATGTTAATGTCAATATTAATATTGCACATACATATATTCAAGATTTAAAAATAAAAGTAATTTCTCCTTCCGGAACAGAAGTAGTTTTATACAATCAAAATTGTGGAAGCCAAAATAATATTATAGCAACCTTTGATGATGACGGAAATAATTTGAATTGTAGCAATATTCAAGGACATGTAAAACCCGTTGGAAATCTATCGGATTTTTATGGAGAAAATGCCAATGGAACTTGGACCTTATGGGTAAGCGATAATGCAGGGCAGGATGTCGGAACAATTGTTAGCTGGGGAGTTGAAACTTGTCATATAGTAACAAGTGCCGTTAATCCGGTTAATTTACCCGGATTGAATATTTGGCCTAATCCGACAGATAATATGGTACAAATCAGTTTTAAAAAGCTAAATAACCTGCCTGTTGAAATTTCTTTAATCGATATAAGCGGTAGAGAAGTTATCAAACAAAAATATAATGATACAGGTGAGATTTTTAATGCAAAATTAAATTTAAAATCATTAAATAAAGGTTTGTATATGGTTCATATTAAAAACGGGCAACAACAAAGCACACAAAAATTATTGGTAAAATAAATCCATAGAATTTTCCGATAAAAAAGAGGCTGTCTCAATAGATATCCTCTTTTTTTTTATGATTAAAGTTATATTTTAAGTTGAAATTTTTTGTAACTTTAAAGCAAATTTTCTTTTATAAAAGACTTT
Source organism: Flavobacteriales bacterium (assembly GCA_026983815.1). Lineage (GTDB taxonomy): Bacteria > Bacteroidota > Bacteroidia > Flavobacteriales > Flavobacteriaceae > JALSPZ01. The sequence goes on along the minus strand of JALSTJ010000360.1, from coordinate 966 downwards.
TATTATGCAAAAAATACTTCTGGGAAATGAAGCGATTGCACAAGGAGCCATTGATGCCGGTATGTCCGGCGCCTATGGTTATCCCGGCACGCCTTCTACCGAAATTATTGAATATATAGAAAAACAAAAAGAAACCAAAGATGGCAAAATCATCGCACATTGGGCAACCAACGAAAAGGTGGCAATGGAAGAAGCCTTAGGAATGTCTTATGCCGGTAAACGAGCAATAGTTACGATGAAACACGTGGGCTTAAACGTTGCTTCCGACGCCTTTATCAATATGGCTATTTCGGGAATCAATGGCGGTTTGGTTGTAGTAGTCGCCGACGACCCTTCACAACATTCGTCGCAAAACGAACAAGATTCGCGTTTTTATGGCAAATTTGCAATGGTTCCCATCTTGGAACCTTCCAATCAGCAAGAAGCTTATGATATGATGGCTTATGCTTTTGAACTTTCCGAAAAAACTCAACTTCCCGTGCTTTTGCGTTCGGTTACACGCCTTTCGCATTCGCGAGCCAATGTTGAGGTGAAAAATAAAAAAGAACAAAATCCTTTGAAATTAGTAGAAGACACCAAGCGTTTTGCTTTGATTCCTTCTTTTGCAAAAATTCAATATAAGAATTTAATTGAGAAGCAAAAAGAATTGGAAAAAATAGCCGAACAATCCCGATGGAATGATTATCAAGAAGGAAATGACAACCAATTGGGTATCATCGCTTCGGGAATTGCCGTTAATTATTTATTGGAAAATTTTCCCGACGGATTAGCTTATGATTTATTAAAAGTTTCACATTATCCGCTACCTAAATCATTAATAGCCAAAATGTTTGACCGTAACGAAAAAATATTGGTTTTGGAAGACGGCTATCCGTTTATAGAAGAAATGATAAGCGATTATCTCGGACGCGAACAAAAAGTAACCGGCAGATTAACCGGAAAAATTCCACGAACGGGAGAACTCAA
>JALSTJ010000359.1 GCA_026983815.1 Flavobacteriales bacterium | reverse complement strand
CAAAGCACCGGCTATTTGTGAATTTTTTGCCAAACGGTAAATGGTTATTTTAATTTCTTTGACTTTGGGATCAAGCGCTGCTTCACGCAAAAATTTCAAGACATATTGATAATTATGGTAGGGAGCATAAAGCAATCTATCTTTGGCTTTGATTTGTTTGAGAATACTGCCGTGCAAACTCAAATCTTTTATCGGCAAGGCAGGATATTGTTTATACAGCAATTTTTTTCGTCCCAAATCAGGGAATCCCATAAAATCGCGGTGGTTGTGAATTCGTCCACCGGGAATTAAGCTATCCAAATCGTCAAAACCCATTTTTTGTTTTAAAAACTCCAAGGTATCGGCTGCTATGGCATCGTCATAAATCAAACGAACAGGTTCGCCTTTTTGTCTTTGGCGCACATAGAAACTTACTTTGTCCAAAACGCTTTTGGTGCGGTCCAAATCTTCGTCGAATTGAGCATCACGCGAAATTTTAATTACGTGAGCTTCTATGTGGTCATAATCGAAAATATTGAAAATTTCGTCCAGATTATACCGGATTACATCATCCAAAAGCATAATATAATCTTTCTTCCCTTCACTGGGCAAAACGACAAATCTACCCAAAGAATCCGTTGGTATTTCCACCAAAGCATAGATTGGCTCGGAAAAATCTCGTGAATTATTTTTTTTGTTTTTGGACATTTTTACCGCCAGATAAACCGATGAATCCTTAATAATCGGAAATTCGGGCAAATCGTTAAGCACTATCGTAAATAAAGAAGGGCTAACTTTTGAAATAAAAAAATTTCTGACAAATTCTCCTTGTTTTTTGGACAAATCCCGCTCATCGATTAAATGAATATCGTGTTGTTTGAGTTCTTCAAAAATTCCTCGCCTAACATAACGCATTTTGTTTTGCTGTTGAATAGCAATGCTTGTTATTTCTTTTAGAAGCTTTTTGGCCTGTCGAATTTCAAATTTACTTTTTTCGGGGAATTTTCCTTCGCTTATCCTTTGAATTTTAGCATAACGCACCTTAAAAAATTCGTCCATATTATTGGAAAAAATTCCTACAAAACGCAAGCGTTCCAGCAAGGGGACTTTTTTATCCGAAGCTTCTTGTAATACTCTTTCGTTAAAGGATAACCAACTGATTTCCCTGTTGATATATTTATTGCTTATTAAATTGTAAGGCATTGGTAATTTTTTGAATTATCAAAGATATGAACTTTTTAAATAAAAAGCTTATTTTTCCCGATGCATCAATTCGGAAGCAAATTTTTTCCAAAACATTTTGTAGGATTCGGGCATTCGTGTTTGTTCCAAGTCTTCCAAAGATTTTTGAGTAAAACGGTCTATTTCGGATTTTGTAATTTGTGGAATATTGTATTTTTTGTATAGGTTTAACACATTGTTTATCAATGTATTATCATCTATATTATCGCTATTAAACCAATCGATTAATTGTTTTTTATCCGCAGCATCCGCTCTTTGTAAAGCTTCGATATAAAGAATGGTTTTCTTTCGATCGATAATATCGCCGCCTATTTTTTTTCCAAAATTTTCAACAGTTCCAAAGCTATCCAAATAATCATCTTGGATTTGAAAAGCGATACCTAAGTTCACACCAAAATTGTAAATAGGGGTCAGATCTTGCTCGGGTGCTTGTGCGACAATGGCGCCAAAACGTAAAGCGGTTCCCAATAATACCGCTGTTTTTAGTCGTATCATTTTCAAATATTCATTGATACTCACATCATTTCG
>JALSTJ010000358.1 GCA_026983815.1 Flavobacteriales bacterium | reverse complement strand
TTTTTATAATGGATAAACCGGCTCCCGCTTATTTAATATTTGTAGGCGTTGGAAAATTTGCTCCGGATACTATTCGTTCGGCTTCGGGAAAACCGGTTTATAATTATATGTATGAAAATCGTAAAAACAATAATAAAACTTACTATAAAAGTAAAGAGATTTTTGATTTTATTGAAAACGAAATCGGGGTTCAATATCCTTGGGTCAATTACAAGCAAATTCCACTCCGTGATTTTCTATATGGAGGAATGGAAAACGTTTCGGCGACTTCTTTTAACGGAAATAGATATGTAGTGGATTCGATTGAATTTCACGATGTTAATTATGTCAATGTTCAAGTACACGAACTAACGCACCAATGGTTTGGCGATTGGGTAACCGGCAAATCCGGTAAAGATCATTGGCTACACGAAGGTTTTGCTACATATTATGCTCGTCTAACCGATAGTTTAATCTTTGGCGATGATTATTATCAGCACGAAATTTACAAATATGATAAGCAAATTATCGAGGCATCTAATACCGACACCATTCCCATTCATCGCAAAAACGCTTCGAGTTTGTCGTATTATCAAAAAGGAGCAAGAGTAATACAAATGTTAAGAAATAGAGTAGGAGACAAGCCATTTAAGAAAGCCATTCAATCGTTTTTGAAAAAATATCAATTCAATAATGCAAGTATTGAGGATTTGCAGAACGAGTTTTTTTTACAAACCGGCGATTCTCTTAAAGATTTTTTTCATTTTTGGTTGGATACTTCGCAAATTCCTTATTTTCAAATCCAACAGAAAGGCGATAGTATTGTTTTTAAGCAAAATACATCTCATCAAAAAATAGGATTTTTGTTGTTGTATCCCAAGCGTCAAAAATTGGTTTATACATCCGAAAATTTTCTTTTGAAAAATTCCGATACTTTGGTGAGTGTGATTGTCAATCCGAACAATCAATTGTTGGCAAAAATTGAATTTGACCGAAAAAAACAGTGGATAAAAAATCAGATTTTATATGCTCCGTATTTTATCGATAGATTGATAGCGCTTCAACAAATACATAAGTGGAAGGATAGGAGTGATATTTATGAAATACTTCTCAACCAAAATGAAAATGATTTTATAAACAGGGAAATTGCACGACAAATCATAAAAAATCCGCCGTCCGATAAAAATAAATTTATTAAAAAATTATTAAAAAAAGGTTTGAAAACCAGACAATATTTGGCTGAAAAGTTGCAAAAAATTCCTGCGGAGTTCAAGCAAGAATATATAAGTATTTTGAAGGATTCATCATATATAAGCAAGCAAGCGGTTTTGTGGCATTATTTGATGAATTTTCCGGATGAAGCCGCCGAAATTTTAAATCGAACACAAAAAATTCAAGGAGCCAACGACAAAAGTTTCCGAATGACTTGGCTTACTTTGGCGTTACTTGTTAAGGATTATCAATTGCCAAGGAAAAAAGAATTTTATGGAGAACTTACAAGATATACATCCGATGATTATCCTTTCAATGTTCGATTGAATGCTTTTTATACACTTTTGCAATTGGATTTGTTCAACGAGCAAAGCATTGAAAATCTTTTGGATGCAAGTTTGCATTTCAATTGGCATTTTCACAAAGACGCCCGTCATATATTGCAAGAAATTTATAAACGGGAAAAATATCGGAAAATTATAGATAATTTGCTAAAAAACAAATACTTACATAATCAAAAATTCTTTAAAACGCTTTTGGAAAATTAGCTTATATTTCAA
>JALSTJ010000357.1 GCA_026983815.1 Flavobacteriales bacterium | reverse complement strand
GAATATTATCCCGATATCAAACTACCCAAAGAAAAATATTTTGAGGAAAAACTTTTACATTATTTCGATAATATCAATTTGAACAATCCCGAACTTTCCGGCTCGAAAATCATTTTGGAAAAAATAAACAAATATGTTTTTAATATCAATCCCCCTTCTGATCCTTCAAAAGCTACGGAAGAATATAAAAAACGAGTAAATAAAATATTAAGTCTTGTAAACAGGGAAGAATTGCGAAATAATTTGATTTTATATTTTATTCAAAGTTTTGTTAAAACGGATGGAAAAATAAGTAAATATTTGATTGAGAACTATTACAACAAAATGCCCGAAAAATATCAAAATTTGATAAATATTCAATCCATCATAGATGATTTGGGATTATTGGAAGGCGAGCAAGCCCCCGATTTTGAATTTTCCGACCTTAAAACCAAAAGAAAACTATCGGATATCAAAGGCAAATATACCGTATTGATATTTTGGAGCGCTACATGTCCGCATTGCTTACGGGCTATGCCCAAAATTCAAAAATTTATGAAGGGTAAAAAGGATTTTACAGTGATTGCCATTGGGTTGGAAAGTGATAAAACCGATTGGATGCGTGAACATTATTTTTATCCGGAATACATTCATGGAGTTTTTATCAATCCTAAAAACAAATGGAATCAGGATATTATAAAAAAATATCATATCACCGAAACGCCTACATTTTTTATACTGGATAAAAATAAAAAAATCATAGCCAAGCCTTACGCCGTCAAGGATTTGGAAAAAACTGTTAATAGTTTAAGTAAATAAAAACTCAAAAAAAAATGTCTTACTTTTTAGAAATACCCGAACCCTGTAATGAAAGCTGGGACCAAATGAAACCGGTTGATAAAGGAAGGTATTGCGCTGTTTGCGAGAAAGTTATTTATGATTTTCGTTTATTATCCGACCAAGAAATCATCGATAAAATTGAAAATGACAAAGATTTGTGTGCAATCTACCGACCGGAACAACTCAATAGACCTTTACGAATTCAAAATCGTTCGGTTTTATCAAAATTCGGTATATTTTTTAGTTTAACGGCACTGGCTTTATCCAATCAAAAAATAAATGCACAAGTTGAAACCATAAAAACCGATAGTATTCAAAAGCCAAATAAATTGGCTAAGGATAAGCTACACAAATTTTCAGGAAATATAGTTAAAAGGAAATGTTTTTGTAAAGGATAATGGATACAATGAGCCGGTTCCGGGGGCAAAAATTACAGAAGAAAATACAGGTTCTTCAACCGAAAGTGGTTTTAATGGGGATTTTTCGCTAAATCTAAATTTTGAAAACCCAACAGATTCGGTTACGATAAAAGTTGAAGTTCCCGGTTTTCTACCACAATGGATAACTACCACTGACCCTGATCAAATCATAAATATTTATTTACAAGAAGATCCGAATGCCAAAAAAGAAGTAATGATAGTAGGACAAATTGTCGTAAAGAAAAGAAATATTTTTAGAAGAATAGGCGATTTATTCCGTAGAAAAAAGAAAAAAACTCCCGATAGTATCAAAGCTTGCAAAGTGCCTAATCAATAATTTTATAAAACTAGTTTCCGATAAAATCTGGAATCGGAATCAATTTTTTATAAGTTTTTCAACAATAATTTCAGGAGGTATATCTTTCCAAATCTTTTCAAATCCGGGGAATATTTTATTTCCATAAACGGAAGTAGGAATTTGAGGAAATTTATTTAAATCGGGAATGAATTGTTGCTCG
>JALSTJ010000356.1 GCA_026983815.1 Flavobacteriales bacterium | reverse complement strand
AACAGCGCGTTCACCATCCCGAAGTAGAAAGAAAATTTTTGTTCGGAACTGATAGAACTTTCACACTTATCGGTATTTTGGGCTATGTTTTGTATATTATTTCTCCCCAAAATTTTTCAACTTTTATCTTTGGTGGTTTGGGATTACTGATACTTTTTTCCATTTTTTATTTTTTTAAAATCAACAAAACCGGTGATTTCGGATTGACTACGGTAGTGATAGCACTTCTTACGTATTCATTAGCTCCATTGATTTTTACTCAAAATAGAGTTTTGGTTTTATCGGTTTTTGTCAGCATTATCATTCTTACGGGTATTAAAAAAAATTTGCGTTTGTTTGCCAAGAAATTTGATTCCAAAGAATTTTTAACACTGGCAAAATTCATTATTCTCTCGGGAGTAATCTTACCATTGTTGCCTAAAACTCCTTTATTGTCAGGATATGACATTTCTTTATATAATATTTGGATTGCCGTTATTGCCATTTCGGGAATTTCATATTTCAGTTATATACTCAAAAAATTTATTTTTCCCGATTCCGGATTACTGCTTACCGCCATACTTGGCGGACTTTACAGCAGTACGGCTACGACAATAATTTTATCAAAAAAAAGTAAAGAATTTGCCGGAAAATATGAAGTAGCGGCGGGGATATTGATAGCAACTTCCATGATGTATATCCGTTTATTGATACTTGCTTGGCTTTTTAATATTAAAATAGCCGGCACGCTGGCTTCGTCATTTTTGATTTTGGCTGTGATTTCCGCGATAATTGCATGGGTTTTTTATCAAAAGAATAAAGATAACCCGCAACAATTTTTTGTTGAAAATATTGATAAAAATCCTTTGGAAATCAATACGGCTTTGATTTTTGGTTTTCTATTTGCATTTTTTTCTTTTTTGACACATTTTATTTTTATTAGATATGGACAATCGGGTATCAATATTTTGTCAATTTTAGTTGGAATAACCGATATTGATCCTTTTGTTCTTAACCTTTTTCAAAACGGCTTAAAAGAACTCAATATCCAGCAAATTTATCATGCCGTATTATTGGCAACAGCAAGTAATAATTTTTTAAAAGCCGTTTATGCTTGGATATTTGGAGATGTAAACATCAGGAAACCCGTAAGTATAGGGTTTGGAATAATTATTTTAATTAGTGTTATATTTATTTTAATTTAAAAATTTCAATGAAAACTTTAAATGTAAAAACTTTTACGGCAAATATCAATTTAGGTTTGAAAAAAGGTTATTCAGAAGAAATAATTCCTAAAAATGAAGTGATTGATTTTTTACAAATTTATCAGAATAAATTGATAGAAGAAGAAAACATTTATCTTTCTGCTAGTGTTGTTGAAAATATGATTGTATTAAGTGGTCAAATCGAACCTCATTTGAAAATTGAATTTATAAATTATCCCAGATTTATTTACAAAGAAAGTTTATTGAAAGAAAAAATTATTGCATTAGCTCATTTACTAATGGATGAATTTGAACAAAACAGGATAGTGATTGTTTTTACGGATGAAACCTTTATGATTGAAAAAAGTGATGCAATAGATCCACAGATTATTTGAATTTTAAGCTTTTGTGAGTACTCGGGGCGGGTTCCGATAGCTATCGGAATGAACCTGCACGGACATTACTGATATTTTTGAATAAGTTTATAAATAATTTCAGGATATTTTTTAAGATTATTAATATATTTTCTACTTTTCATTTTTTTGATATGATTTTCAATTTTTCTAGCTTGCCGGTAA
>JALSTJ010000355.1 GCA_026983815.1 Flavobacteriales bacterium | reverse complement strand
CCCGCGTGAGGGATTGTAGCGGTTATGGAGTGAAGCTCCGCCCGATTGTTTTTTGGCAAACGGAGGCGACCTTGCGAAGCCCACGTATTGCCCCAAAAACAACGGTGCGGAGCAAACGGAATTTGAGCGGAAAGCCCGACCCCGTGGACTTGGGCGGCTGGTGTAGGAAGGGGACACGCAATTATATAGGTGAAAGGTTGAAAGGTGTTTGATGACGGATGACCGATGACGGATGACCGATGCAGGAAGTTGGAAGTAATGCTTATTCCGATAGCTATGGGAATGGAAATTTATGTTGTTTGTAAAGCCGATTAAATTTATAATTAAGCACTTTTTGTGCAAATACTGAAAGATAAAGAAAATTATTTAAAACATTTGTTATAATGTCAGACGAAATTAAAGTAAGAACAATGGCGGATTTAGCCGCCGAAGGCAAAGAACCCGAGATTTTGTTTTGGGTGGGTTGCGCCGGTAGTTTTGACGATAGAGCCAAAAAAATAACGCGTGCTTTTGTGAAATTGTTGAATAAAGCCAAGGTGGATTTTGCAGTCTTGGGAACGGAAGAAAGTTGTACGGGCGACCCTGCAAAACGTGCCGGAAACGAATTTTTATTTCAGATGCAAGCGATGACCAACATTGAGGTGATGAACGCATATAACGTGAAAAAAATCGTTACGACTTGTCCGCATTGCTACAATACTTTTAAGAATGAATATCCGGATTTGGGTGGTAAATATCAGGTTTTTCATCATACGGAATTGTTGCGGTCTTTGCTTGAAGAAGGTAAACTAAAAGTGGAAGGCGGTAAGTATGACGGCGTTGATATTACTTATCACGATCCTTGTTATTTGGGTAGGGGAAATGGACAATATGAAGCGCCGCGTGAGGTGTTGAAACAGTTGGAAATCGATATTAAGGAAATGAAACATCACAAGGAAAATTCAGTTTGCTGTGGTGCGGGCGGGGCGCAAATGTTTAAGGAAGCTGAACCGCAAAAAGAGGAAATTTTTGTTTTTCGTACGCGTGAAGCGTTGGAAACACAGCCGAAAGTGATTGCTACGGCTTGTGCTTTTTGTAATACGATGATTACCGACGGTGTTAAGTTTTTTAATAAGGAACAGGAAGTTAAGGTTTTGGATATTGCGGAGTTGTTGGTTGATGGGGTTAAGGAATAAAAAAAAGAGCCACCCACGGGACTTGAACCCGCGACCTGCTCATTACGAGTGAGCTGCTCTACCGACTGAGCTAAGGTGGCTTGTAAAATCTATGCAAAATTAAAAAAACAAAAATATCTATCCTAAATTTTGTCAATAAAATTTTTTTTGTAATTTTGCAAACCAAATCCAACGAAACCGCTGGCGAAAATCGTGGATGTTTCTTGGTGTAAACGACAAAACATTTTAAAAATGGACCATTTAGTAAAATTAGTTCAAGATCAATTAATTGAAAAAAAGGATTTTCCGAAATTCGGACCGGGAGATACCATTACAGTTTACTACGAAATTAGGGAAGGAAACAAAACCCGTACACAGTTTTTTAGAGGAATTGTAATTCAAAGAAGAGGAAGTGGTGCTACCGAAACTTTTACTATTCGTAAAATTTCGGGTGATATAGCCGTTGAGCGTATTTTTCCTATCAATATGCCTACCATTCAAAAAATTGAGGTAAACAAACGAGGAAAAGTTCGTAGAGCCAGAATTTTCTATTTTAGAAATTTACGTGGTAAAAAAGCGCGTATTAGAGAAAAAAGAACGAAGAAAGATTA
>JALSTJ010000354.1 GCA_026983815.1 Flavobacteriales bacterium | reverse complement strand
TTATACAGTTGATTAAAGCGGCTGAGTTTTTGTAGTAAATTTTTATTGACTTGCGTTTGTTCCGCTTGTTCTTTTTGGAGTTTTTCCAAGGCAAATTTATATTTACTTTCCAGTTCACGCATCTTTTTAATTTCACTTTGCATCTTGGCAAGTGTTTCATCAAATTTTACCTTTTTACGACTGACTTTTTTCTTTGCTTTATTGATGATACGATACGGAATACCGATTTTTTGTGCTACTTCAAAAGTAAATGAGCTTCCGGCTTGTCCTATATATAAACGATAGGTAGGTTGTAATTTTTGCACGTCAAATTCCATATGCGCATTGACAATTTCGGGATATTTATCGGCTATCAATTTCAGATTGTTATAATGAGTGGTGATAATCCCAAAAGCTTTTTTCTTATAAAATTCTTCCAAAAAAGCTTCGGCGAGTGCACCTCCCAGTTCCGGATCGGAGCCGGTGCCGAATTCATCTATCAGAAATAATGTATTTTCATTTATTTTACGTAGAAAATTACGCATATTTTTTAGACGATAACTATAAGTTGATAGCTGATTTTCAATGGATTGGTTATCTCCGATATCGGTCAAAATATTTTGAAAAACAGGCAATCTGCTGTCCCGGTGAACAGGAATCAAAATTCCGCTTTGTGCCATCAATTGCAAAAGCCCTACGGTTTTTAAACTGATACTTTTTCCTCCGGCATTGGGTCCGGAAATAATGATGATTCGTTGTTGTTCGTTGAGTTGAATTTCTTGCGGAACGGTAGCAATTCCCAATTCTTTATTGGTTAATTTCAAAATCGGATGATAAGCTTCTTTTAGCAAAAGTTCTCTTGTTGTTGATATTTGCGGTCTAATGGCTTCCAAATCTTTTGCAAATTTGGCTTTGGCGGCTATCACTTCCAAGTTTATCAAATATCGGTTATATGTTTTTAAATCCGATTCAAAGGGAATCAGTTCCCGGGTAATTTCTTTTAGAATACGAATAATTTCCTGTTTTTCTTCATATTCCAATCCGAATAATTGTTTCTGCAAAAAATGAGTAGCTTCGGGTTCAATAAAAACTATACTACCGGTTTTGGAAGTTCCTACGATACTTCCTTTGACTTTTTTTCTATGGGCTGCCAAAACCGCCAGCACATTCCGATTATCCAAATGACTTTCTTTAATATCCGACAGATAACCGGATTTATCATATTTGTTTTTTTCCAGGGCAAAAATCTTGTAAATTTCCTGTTGTAAATTGTTTTTTTCTTTTCGTATTTTTGATAATAAAGGCGAAGCGTTATCAATAATTTCTCCGTAATTATCTATTCTGTTTCTAATGATTTTTACAATTTCCGGATGAATTTTCAAATTTTCTATTTGTTCCAAAAGGTGGGGAAAATATTCTTTGAATTTTGTAAAAAACTTTTTAAGTTCTATAATAATTTCAGTAGCATTGGCAATGTTTAACAATTTCTTGGGTTCTATAAAAGAATTTTCAATATTTAATTTTTTTAAATCTTTTTCAAACGGATTGATTAAATGATAGGGTAGGGGATTATCGCTTTCCAATGAAGTCAAATATTCATTACTCAGATTCAAATTTTGGTTTATCTCTTCAAAATCAATAGAAGGTTTAATATTTTCAATAACTTTTTTTGCTTCGTCTGATTGTGCATATTGACTGATTTTGTCCAAAATTTGGTCAAATTCCAGATCTTCGAGTGCTTTGGGATGTACGGGTTGAAATTTTCTCATTAAATTTGTCTGAATGAAT
>JALSTJ010000353.1 GCA_026983815.1 Flavobacteriales bacterium | reverse complement strand
TGATTTTATGTAATTGCGGTTTGATTTTTTTGGTGATATAATCCGCTTTTTTATCCAAATCATAATTGTCCAAGTTGTTGATATCTTTTCTTAATTTTCTTACCAGTTCGGACACTTTGCTTATATGTGCTGAAATTTTATCCAATAAATACAAAGGTTCTTCTGCATATTTTTTGAAATCTTTATCGTAAATGTCTTTTAAACCTTTGATAACATTGACCAATTCTTGCTGATATTTTATAGCGGCAGGAACAATATGATTCATCGTTAAATCACCCAAAACTCCGGCTTCTATCGTGAGTTTTATGACGTATTGTTCCATTTCCACTTCATATTTGGCTTCCAATTCTCTTGGATTTAAAACTCCGGTTTTTTCAAACAATTCTTTGACTTCTTTCTTTTGGTAAACTTTTAGTGCTTCCGGCGTTGATTTCAAATTGCTCAATCCTCGTTTTTTTGCTTCTTCTTCCCATTCTTTGCTGTATCCGTCTCCTTCAAATAAAACTTTGGCGGATTGTTTGATATATTCGCGCAATACATTAAAAATAGCTTCGTCTTTTTTCAATCCTTTTTCAATCAGTTCGTCCACTTCGGTTTTGAAAATTTTCAATTGATGTCCGACTATCATATTTAAAATAGTCATCGGGTTTCCGGTGTTTGCAGACGAACCGACGGCTCTAAACTCAAAACGATTTCCCGTAAAAGCAAAAGGCGAAGTTCGGTTACGGTCGGTATTGTCCAGCATAATTTCAGGAATTTTTCCGACGACTTTCAGTTTTAAATCGGTTTTTTCTTGCGGCGAAAGTTTACCGTTGGAAACATTTTTCAGTTCATTCAATACTCGTGTAAGTTGTTCTCCGATAAAAATAGAGATAATAGCCGGCGGGGCTTCATTGGCTCCCAAACGATGATCGTTGCCGGCGGATGCAATGGAAGCGCGTAAAAGCTCTTCATTGTCATTTACCGCTTTAATGGTATTGATAAAATAAACCAAAAATTCAAGGTTTTTCATCGGGGTTTTGCCCGGACTTAACAGATTGATGCCGGTATCGGTCATCATTGACCAGTTGTTATGTTTTCCCGAACCGTTTACTCCTTCAAAAGGTTTTTCGTGAAGCAGAACTTCAAAATTGTGTTTGCGGGCTATTTTTTTCATAATATCCATTAGCAACGAATTATGATCAACTGCCAAATTGGCTTCCTCAAATACCGGTGCCAATTCAAATTGATTGGGGGCTACTTCGTTGTGTCTGGTTTTTACGGGGATTCCCAATTTTAAACTTTCTATTTCCAATTCACGCATAAATGCCATCACACGTTCGGGAATGGAACCGAAATAATGGTCATCGAGTTGTTGTCCGCGAGCAGGTGGGTGTCCCAATAGGGTTCTACCGATCATTATTAAATCGGGGCGGGATTGATACAGAGCTTTGTCTATCAAAAAATATTCTTGTTCCCAACCCAAAGTGGCTATAACTTTATGCACATCTCGATGAAAGTATTTTGAGACGGCTGTTGCGGCTTCGTCCAAATAATTTAACGAACGCAATAGCGGTGTTTTGATATCCAATGCTTCACCGGTATATGAAATAAAAACCGTTGGAATACAGAGCGTTGTGCCGTAGATAAATGCGGGAGAGCTGGGGTCCCAAGCGGTATATCCGCGGGCTTCAAAGGTATTTCGTATGCCGCCATTGGGAAAACTGGATGCGTCGGGTTCTTGCTGAACCAATTGCGAACCGCTGAATTTTTCTATGACTTTTCCGT
>JALSTJ010000352.1 GCA_026983815.1 Flavobacteriales bacterium | reverse complement strand
TTAAAAAATTCAGATTGTTGAATACTACAATTCATGATACCTTGTATTTAAAAACCAAATTTAAAGGTGGTGAAAAATACAAAGATCATTATGATCTATCATTCTATTACACTTTGGATCAAATGCAAAATTTCATTTTCGGATTACAGAAATCGGTATTTAACTTTAAAAATCTGGATTGGTTTATCAATCCCGAATTCAACAAAAACAAGATTTTTTATTCCACAAAAAAAGATTCTTTATCTGTTGAGGATGTTAGTATTTTTCATAAGGAAGAAAAAGTTCAAACAACCGGATTTAAAACCAAAAGGAAACTGGATTTTCTTATAAACTTAAATCAAATTAATTTGGCTCATCTATCACCTGAAAATTCAAATTTTGATATGAAAGGATTGCTCAACGGAAGTATTCATGCCAAAAAATACGGAAAGGAAATTTTACCCAAAGCATCCTTAGAAATACAAGATTTCAAATTCAATGGAGAATCGCTCGGTAATGCATATCTAAAAATCAATACACTTAAGGGAAATGTAATTTTTGTGGATGTCCATCTAAAAAGACAAGAAAACATTTTGGCTCGTATCAATGGATATATCGATTTTGGAAAGAAAAAACCATTAGTCAATGGGTCGGTGTTTCTACAAGAATTTCCTGTAAAAACACTAGCGCCTTTATTTAAAGATATTTTTGGAAACATTAGAGGTAAATGGACTGGAAATGTTCAAATTCAAGGCCCTCTAGACAATCTTAATTTCAACGGAAAACTTTATTTGCACCAGTTTGGACTTAAAATTTTGGCATTAAATACTGATTATCAATTCGATAATTCAGCTGTTATTATTTTAAACAAACAAAAATTCATTTTTAAAAATAATGTATTTGAAGACACAAAATATCATACCAAAGGGCAATTAACTGGTATTATTCGTCATCATAATTTTGATAATTGGTATTTGGATTTAAAAATCAACACCAACAATCTTTTGGTATTAGACACTCCGGTAAATCCTCAAGAATTATATTACGGCAAAATTTTTGTTGGAGGGAATGCTCGCATACACGGATATGTCAATCACCTGAAAATTGATGCAGATATGCAAACACGTAAGGGAACTAATTTAATACTTACACTGAATGATATCGAAACAGAAGGAGAAAATGATTTTATTCACATTGTAACGAAAAAAGAATACCAAAAGAAAAAGGAGAAAAAACATAAAAAAATCTATGAAGGATTGGAAATGAATTTCGATTTAGATATTACACCCGATGCAATAGTAAAAATCATGATGGATCAACAATCGGGGAGTTATTTGGAAGCCAGTGGCAGTGGAACTATGTTATTGGAAATCAATACCAATGGAAAATTTAATATGTGGGGAGATTTTACCGTATTAAAAGGTATTTATAATTTTAAGTATTATGGAGTAATTGATAAAAGATTTCAAGTAGATCCCGGTAGTTATATCAGTTGGGAAGGAGACCCTTATGAAGCCAATTTAGATATTAAAGCGGTCTATGAAACCATTGCCAATCCTTATGTATTGCTGGAATCACAACCAACTAATAATCAAAAAAATATGCCGGTCAAGGTGATTATTTATTTAAAAGAAAAATTAACACACCCCAAAATTACCTTTGATCTGGATTTACCCAAAGCCAATTCTATCTTGAGGTCGCAAATAGAATATATTTTGAGTGACCCTGACCGTAAAAACTTACAAGTGATTTCATTGTTATCATTTGGTAATTTTATCAATGAAAATGACTATCGTTTTAACAATCAGGTTGCCGAAGGTGCTGTTGAAACTTTATCCGAAAGAGGTCTAAATCTTTTAAACGCTTTGATGAGTCAAGACGAAAACTTTAAAGTGAATCTCAAATATAAGGGAGGAACCAACAATATCAATACCAATATCAAAAATGATCCTCAGGTAGGATTAAGTCTGACAACCAAAATAAATAAAAGGATATATATCAATGGTAGTGTAGCTATTCCGGTAGGACGTTATACCAAATCGTCCATTGTGGGGGATATGGAAATTGAAGTATATTTGGACAAAGAAGGAAACCTTAAATTCCGCTTTTTCAACAAACAAACCGAATTGGAATATATAGGACAACAAGAAGGTTATACCCAAGGTATCGGATTATCTTATCAAGTAGAATTTGATACATTTAAAGAGATTCTTAAAAAATTCGGAATTAAAATTTCCGATAAGCCGGATAAATAAAAAAAGAATTATATTAAGAATACAAAACCGAATCCAAAACTTTAAAATCTATCTTGCCATTCTTATCGATAAAATATTGCAAAAGCATTTCGCCCTGATAAGTTCCATCGGTAAAATGTGCAATTATCCAACGATTATTCAATACTTTCACGCTGTCTATTTGCATAGATCCCGCCATTCCGGCAAAAGGTATCAATTTATTGTCACCTTGTTGTTTTTGGTTAGTAGCCATTAATTTATCCGTAATGTATTTGTTCCAATTTTTATCGGGATTTATGGCTTGTAAATAATTTTGAGCTTTCGGATTTCCGTTGAGCGAAAACTTATCTTCTGCTTGTAGTTTTTTTAATTGATTTTGAAAATTGGCAATGGAATCTTCTAATTTTATATTGTATTGAATATTTGCATCATACATTTCGTTTGTATCTTTCAGTTCTTTTTTGATTTTGTTTTTTTCCTTAACCAATTTATAAGAATTGTAGATAAACATAGCGCTAAGGGTTGCAAAAAAAACGCTGAGATATAAAAGAATATTTTTTTTCATAAATTATTGTTTTAAAGCCAATTTACAAAAAAAAGCGGAAATTAAAATTTTCCGCTTTTAAAAAATTATTTATAACATTTGCTTTTTAGCCCGAGAAGCCACAATTCTATCATATAACACCAAACCTAAAATGGTTATTAATCCAATGCCAGCAATAGTATACCAAATTTGACTGGGATGATAATGTTCCCATAAATATTGAGTCAACTGATCAGGGGTCATATGTAATTTTTCAGCTGCTTCTCTTACCAAATCATTTTTGGAATATTCACCTGATATAGAAAGATTTTCAATTCCATGATTTTTGGCATAATGCTTAATATTTTTAACAACCGGTGCCCAATCCTTTATTTGTTCCTTGGATGGGATGAATTTTAAGACCTCTTCCAGATTCATTCCCTTTAATAAATGTAATTTTTCAATAAATTGCTCTTTAGTTAAAGGTGTGCCAACTTTCGGAAGTTCAATGTTTCTTTTAGTCAATTCACGAACCAAGATACTCACTTTATCGGCATACTTTTCATACAAATCGCCGGTTATCCATTTGGTCAAAAGATTAGCAGCCGAAATAGGCAAAAAATATGTTCCCATATAAAGTGCTTCTTTTCCTTTGGGAGAAATTTTGGCAATATAATCCGAAAATTTTGGATTGGAAGTCATTTCTCCAATAGCAAAAATGAAAATTCCTAAAATAGTATAAAAAACATTATTTGTATAAAAAGATAAAGCAATACCGATGATAGCAATTAATATACCACTCATCATGGCACTGATGGCTTTCCATTTAAGTATAATGGTAGAAATTAACATTTGAAAAACAACAATAAAGAAGGCATCCAGATTAACAATCATTTCGGGATTAACACCGCCTTCTTTGTTTTTAAAAAAGTTAGCAAACCATTGTGGAATATAAGCTGCTTGATCCATCCATTCACCCAATGGTTTGGTGTTTACCCAATCTTCTATAAAAGTAGGAAGTGTATAAAATAATTGATTAAACATCAACCAAAATCCTATCATAATAATTAACAAGATAGTTAATTTCATATCCGACAAGGCTTCCCATATATTTTTAAAAGATTTGGATATCGTTTCACTTAAAGAATCGGTATTTTTTTCACGGTTCGGTTCTTTAAACACAAATAAGACCAATAATAAATTAATAGCAATTGCAGAAGCAGCCATAATAAAAACAATCTTCCAACCGAATTGATCCCTTAATTTGGCTGAGAATAAAGGTCCGAAAAAACCACCGATATTAACCATCATATAAAAAACACCGAAACCAAAAGATGAATTTCTTTCATCGGTCGATTTGGTAACTATTGCAGAAGCTACCGGTTTAAACATCGCTGCTCCTACGGCTACCCATAAAAATACTAGAAAAACACTGGTATATGAGGTTACTTCTCCCATAAAATAATAACCCGTTCCTAAAATTACATAAGCTATAATCAAAGAAAGTTTATATCCTATTTTATCGGCTATTGCTCCGGTTATAATAGGTAATAAATAAAGAATAGCCGTAACATAAGACATTATTTCTCCTTTCTCTATATGCGAAAAGCCCAAAGCTCCTTCATCTGTTGAACCGGTTAAATACAATGCCAAAACGGCAAACAACCCATACCAAGCCCATCGTTCAAACAATTCCATTGCACTTGCAACCCAAAAAGGTCTTGGAAAAGACTTTAATAAACCAGTAAATCCTAATTCTTCTTTTTTATTCATAATTTAATTTTTCTTTACAAACCCCGTCAGTTTAATAACCCAACAGTTTTTTTATTAATAATATATTTCGATTAATGAATCCCCTTCATTGCTTTGTTGAGTAAAGGAGAAATCAATACAATAATTCCACCCGTAATAAACATCACCCACATAATAAATGGATATAAAGGGAAATGGTATTTATTTAAAATACTTTCAAGCATTCCTGCCATATAATTACCGGCGGCAAAACTTGCCATCCATAGTCCCATAACGATTGAAACCAATTTTACCGGTGCCAATTTTGTAATCATAGATAAACCAATAGGTGAAAGCATCAATTCACCCAAAGTTAAAATAACATATACGGAAACCAACCACCAAGGAGAGACTTTAATTCCTGTATCGGCTAAATGTTGTGCTTGTGTCATTACAAAGAAAGCAATACCTCCAAGGAATAATCCAAAGGCAAATTTCATAGGTGTTCTTGGATTCCAACCTTTTTTATCTAACCATAACCACATTGCAGAAAATAATGGCGCAAGTAATAAAATAGAAAAAGAATTTACATTTTGGAACCAAGTTGCCGGCATTTCCCAACCAAAAATCATTCTGTCCGTATTATTTTCAGCAAATAAACTAAAGGTTCCTCCTGCTTGTTCAAAGCCAGCCCAAAAAACAATGTTGAATACAGCCAAAACGATAATAACTGCCATTCTGCTCCATTCGTCTGCTCCATTAGTCCCTTTGCCAATAGCATAAGCCAACCCAAGCACTATAACTGTAAAAATTGAATATGTAATAACCGTCTTAACTGTTTCGGATAACATACCCCAAAAATACATCAACACAAAAACTGCAGCAATTAAACCAACAACCCAAATAAAAATAGTAGCCCAATCTTTTCCATCCAAAACTTTTTTATCTTTTGGAGAATCGGGGGGAAGCCCTTTATCCTCTAAAGTAGTTTCGCGCCATTTTAACCAGATAACACTGAGCAACATACCAATCCCAGCTGCTAAAAATCCATAACCCCAACCCCAACTTTTGGATTCACCTAAACCACCAGCTATAAATGTTCCTAAAATTGCTCCTAAATTTATACCTAAATAAAAGATATTAAAAGCAGAATCTTTTCGTGGATCATTGTTATCATAAAAATCTCCTACAACAGTAGAAATATTGGGCTTAAAAAATCCATTACCGATAATCAATACGCCCAATCCGAAATTGAATAAAAATTGACGAGTTGCAGGATCTAATGAGTTCATCATAAAAGCACTACTAGCAATTAAGAATTGACCAACAGCCATTACTAATCCCCCAATAAAAACAGTTTTTCGTTGACCAAAGAATTTATCGGAAATCCAGCCGCCTAAAATTGGTGTTAAATAAACCAGTCCTGTAAAAGTCGCATAAATTGCCAATGCTTGTTCTCTATCCAGTCCAAATCCTCCTTCTACTAATAGAGCAGTTAGATATAATGTTAATAGTGAACGCATTCCATAATAACTAAACCTTTCCCACATTTCAGTAGCAAACAAGGTATAGAGTGCCTTCGGATGTTTTTGTTTTGTATTTTCCATATTCTATTTTTTTTAAATTATTATCTTTTTATAAATTATTCAAAATATAATTTAACATCTTATGATACAAATGGTTACGTGTTTTCTTTCCGTAAATTCCGTGATTTTTATCGGTATAAATCATTTCATCAAACGGCTTGTCGTTTTCTTGTAAATTTCTTGCCAATCGCATTGAGTTTTGAAGGTGGACATTGTCATCGCCACTTCCGTGAACCAAAAGGAATTTTCCTTTGAAATTTTTTGTAAAAAACAAGGGCGAGTTTTGGTCGTATCCTTCGGGATTTTCTTGGGGTGTTTGCAAATAACGTTCGGTATAAACCGTATCATAAAAACGCCAATTGGTAACCGGTGCTACGGCTATTGCCAATTTAAACACATCGTTTTTTTTCATTATGGCATTGCTCGCCATAAATCCACCGAAAGACCAACCCCAAATCCCGATTCTGTTTTCGTCAATATCTGTTCTGCTTGCTAAATCTCTGGCTACTTTTGAAACATCTTCCAATTCCAATTTTCCCAGTTGTTTATAGGTCAGTTTTTTAAATTTTGCGCCTCGTCCTCCTGTTCCTCTCGGATCAACCGAAACTACCATATATCCTTTTTGAGCCAATAAGAAATGGTAATAATCGTTTGAACTGTTCCAAGCATTACGGACGGTTTGCACGTTTGGTCCGCTGTATTGATAAATCAAAACGGGAGTTTTCTTAAATATTTTCTTAATGGGTTTAATAAAATATGCGTTAAGCATTGTGCCGTCCGCTCCTTCTACTTGTGTATAAACCTTTTCGGGTAATTGGTAATTTTTAAGTTTATTCAATAAATCTTTATTATTGATAATCGTATCCAAAGTCGTTCCGCTTTCAGATAAGTTTACGGTAAAAGTATAAGGTATTTTTGATGACGAATAGGTATTGATAAAATATTTATGATTGGCACTAAATTCGGCATCGGAAGTTCCTTGCTCCAGTGATAAAAGTTTCTTGTTTTTTCCTTTCAGGTCAATACTGTAAATGGCTCTGTTTAAACTTCCGGTTTCGGTGGATTGATAAAATATCTTTCCCAACATTTTATCATAGCCGTAAAAATCCGTTACTTCCCAATTTCCTTGGGTTATTTGTCTGATTTTTTTTCCTTTGATGCTGTATAAATAAAAATGATTAAATCCGTTTTCTTCGCTTGACCAAATAAATTGTCCATTGGGCAAAAAGGTCAAATTATCGGTAGCTTCCAAATCCACATAAGTATCGCTTTTGCGTTCTACAACTACACCGGATTTTTTAAATTTATAATTATATTTATAGAGTTTTAAATCGTTTTGAAGCCGATTGAGCGTAATAAAACTTAAACATTCGGGGTTATAAGTCCATTTGATTCGTGGCAAGTATTCAAATTTATCTTTTATATTGATTGTTCTATTTTTTCCCGATTTCAAATCAAAAATATGCAAGCTGACTTTTGAATTTTTTTCGCCGGCTTTCGGGTATTTAAAAGTAACGACTTTCGGATAAAGAAGAGTATCATATTTCATCATTGAAAATTCAGGCACCTGGCTTTCATCAAATTTTGTATAAGCTATTTTTGTCCCGTCAGCGTTCCATTCATAAGCTTTTGCAAAAGAAAATTCTTCCTCATAAACCCAATCGGGAATTCCGTTGATGATATGGTTTTTCTTGCCATCGGAAGTAATTTGAACTATTTTATTTTTACGTAAATCTTTGTAATACAAATTATTATCTTTTACAAAAGCTACTTTATTACCTTGTGGATTGAAAGAAGGTTCTTGAATGAGCGCATCGTCAATTTTTGTTAAATGTTTGGTTTTACGGTCATAAACATAATAAATTCCTTTCTTGGAATGACGATAAATTTGTTCTAATTTGCTTCCAATCAAAATTTTGGATTCATCGGGAGAAAATTCATAATCAAAATAACCGATAAAAGGATAGTTTTTAGTAGAAAAAGCCGTTTCTTCTTTTTGTTGTTTTACATAATTATAAATCCCGATTTCATAAGCTCTTTCTTGGCGATTGATATCCAATTTGGAATATTTATCGCTTTTGGGCATAGCTTTTAATCCGTAAAGATAATCCGGTCGAAAGGTTCCGTTCCAAATTTCATCAATAGTAATTTGTTTCTGAGCAGATGCTATAAAACCTACAAATAACAGAAGCCAAAAAATTCTCTTCATACCTTCAATTCTAAATTTTATCGTGCCAAGGTAATAATTTTTTTTATTTTATT
>JALSTJ010000351.1 GCA_026983815.1 Flavobacteriales bacterium | reverse complement strand
CGTTTGAAATTGCGTGTAAAGACGGATACATTGAGTTTTGCCGATTTTCCCGAAATGGAAAATTTGGGAGATTTTGAAGTGGTAAAAAGCTCAAAAGTCGATACTTTGCAAGCAAAACCCGTTAGAGAATTGCTAAAAGAATATTTTTTGACAAAATGGGATAGCGGGCAATTTGTTCTACCGTCTGTCAGATTGTCGGTAAATGATAGTGTTTTGCAAACCGATAGTATTCCCAATATAAAAGTTTTAGGAGTGAAGGTGGATACCGTGGCACAGCCGGCTTATGGTTTTAAAAATATTATTGATGTTGAAGGTAAAGATGCATCGGGCAAAAAATCTACCAAAGGAAATTATTGGTGGTTACTACCGATTTTATTGATATTGGGAGCTTTGGCTTATTATTTTTATCGTAAACGAAAAGAAGTCAAATCTTTGGCTAAAAAATTATCGCCTTACGAACAAGCGCTTAATCAGTGGAAAAAATTAGACAATGAAAAACTGTGGTTGAAAGACAAAACCGATGTTCATTATTTGGAATTGAGCTTGTTGTTGAAAAATTTTATTGAAAATGAATTGCATTTGTCTGCCAAGGAGAAAATTTCGTCGGAACTTTTGCAAGACTTAAAAAAATACCGCTTTGAAGACGGCTCGTATATTCATCCCGATTTGTTGCAGCGAATGGCGGTTATGCTTAAACGTGCGGATTTGGCAAAATAT
This sequence comes from Flavobacteriales bacterium, assembly GCA_026983815.1. GTDB lineage: Bacteria > Bacteroidota > Bacteroidia > Flavobacteriales > Flavobacteriaceae > JALSPZ01. The sequence continues at coordinate 1,051 of JALSTJ010000351.1, read as the reverse complement.
GCAAAATCGCAACCGGATGCAACGGAAATAGATTTGGATATGCAAACGATAAAAGATTTTATAGATAGCACGCACGAAGTGGTTCAACGTATTGCCGACGAAAAAGCACAATTGGAAGCAGAAAAACTTGCGGCAAAAAAACGCAAAAGACGTCTTGCTTACTATACTATCGGGAGTATTGCTGCGCTTATTATTTTGTTGGGCGGAGTGTCCTATTATTTCTTGAATAAATACGGAATTTTGCAGCAGGTTAAACAAAATATTCAATCGCCCGAATGGTTGTATAACGAATATGGTGCAAATCCTGCCGTGGGTATGACAACGCCACATATTTTGCATCCGGTGGATTTTATGAATAAATTGAGTGATAAAGAAAAATCCCAAATGAAAAAAATAATGGATGAAATGTCGGTATATGCGGATGAAAATTTTATCAAGGGCTATGGAATTATTGAAATGAATATGGATTTTAAATCCTTAGGAAATGCACAAGGTAAAGGTGGATTGAATACCAAGCAAATGAATAGTTATATGATGAATATGATTATGCAATTTTTGAAAGCCGAAGATGTGCAAATGAACAAAGACGAATTGGCAGAAGGTGGCGAACGTTATTACGGAAGTATGAAAATAAATATCCCAAAATTGAATGTAAAACGAGAAATGGAATTTGACAGTCGTTTTTATAATGGAAATAATTATATAAGAATGATTTATGGTGTGCATACCAAAGGAAATAAAGAAAATAAAGAATTGATAGATAGAGTGTTAAGTTCAATTGAATTGATAAAAGATTAAACAGATGAAAGGAATTTTTGAACATTTTGAATTTTTAAATCCATATTATTTGATATTACTGGGAATAGTTCCGGTATTGGCGGTTTGGATTTATATCAATCGTTATAACCAAAATGCCAAAATGTTATATTCCAATGTAGCGGATTTCGGAGGATTTAAAACGATAAAAAATAAAATCTTGCCTTTGTTGAGTTTGGCGGTTTTATTGGCAATCAGTGCAAGTATTATCGGGTTGGCTCGTCCGCGTTCGGTA
>JALSTJ010000350.1 GCA_026983815.1 Flavobacteriales bacterium | reverse complement strand
ATATTTTTACAAAAGAAATGGCACAAGCGCCTGACAACAAACTAAAATTGGTAGGCGACATCAGTTGTGATATCAACGGACCGGTGGTTTCGACAATCAAGGCTTCTACAATTGCCGACCCTGTCTTTGGCTATGACCCGAAAACAGGAAAGGAAACTGATTTTTATGACAAGGAGGCAATCGGTGTGATGTCGGTGGATAATTTGCCTAATGAAATTGCCCGTGATGCTTCGGAAGGTTTTGGGAGTATGTTTGTCAAACATATTATTCCGGCTTTTTTTAACGGCGATAAAGACGGCATTTTACAACGTGCCAAAATGACCGAAAATGGAAAATTAACCGAAAGATTCAAATATTTACAAGATTATGTAGATGGTAAAGAATAACGCTTTACAAACTATAAAGGATTATATGAAATTTAGGATGCAATCGGTCAATGCACACGGATTGCATTCGCCTTTTATGTATCGTTTGGCAACCGAATGTTTTTATGATAAAACAAAGTTTTCGGAATATAAATTGCTGAAAAATTACTACAAGCAATTAGCCCAAGACCAACGTCAGATAAGGGTTAATGATTTGGGGGCGGGTTCTAAAATATTTCATTCGGAAAACAGAAAAATTGCCGACATTTCAAAGGTTTCGGGTAGCAGTTTGAAGGAGATGAAATTTTTGTTTCGTTTGAGTAGATATTTTCAACCGAAAAGTGTTTTGGAGTTGGGAACTTCGCTTGGAAAATCGGCTTTTTCGTTGGCGTTGGGAAATCCGAATGCTTCAATAATTACGGTAGAAGGTAGTAAAAGTGTTTGTAATATTGCAAAGGAATATTTTGAGAAAAACCATATCAAAAATATTGAGCTTATCAATGCTGATTTTGATGACTTCATCAATGGTTTAACTTCCCGAAAATTTGATTTTATTTATTTGGATGGCAATCACCGATTAAAACCTACTTTGGACTATTTTGAAAAATTACTTCCTTTTATGCACAATGATACCGTTGTTATTTTAGATGATATTTATTGGTCTGACGAGATGAAAACCGCTTGGAATCGATTAAAAAAACATCCGCAAGTAAGACAAAGTATCGATACTTTTCATTACGGATTTTTGTTTTTTAGAAAAGAACAGTATCCGGAGGATTTTATTGTTAATCTTTAAAATAAATTAAAACAATAATAAAATTATAATAAATATTACTTATTTTTTATCTTTTCTTAAAAAAAATAAAAACCATAAATTTTTGGCTAAATATTTGCATAATTAGAAATTGGCATTATCTTTGCAGCTGGTTTTTTGCTTTTATTTCAATGACCTTAACATTTATAAACACGGTCAAAAAAGCAAAAATTAAAGTTATGAAAATACAATTTAATAAAATAATAACAATAGGGTTTATGACCATTTTCACATTTATATTGGTGAGTTTTGTCAATATACAATTAGACAAAGAAGTCATTGAACCCGTTAAGATTACACCGGTTAATCATGGCTATTCTTCTGTGATGACACCGGATGAGTTAAAAAAAGAGCAAAACAAAATCAAAACAACTGCAAAAATACCAATGGTTGATAAAGATTTTGTAGGTTTTAAAGAAGCATTGGCTTTTAAAGAATCTCAAGGAGCTTACCATAAGGTAAACACTTTGGGATATTTGGGAAAATATCAATTCGGACGTTCTACTTTGCGAGAACTCAATATTAGAAAAAGTCCCAAAAAATTTCTAAAAGATCCGTTATTGCAAGAAAAAGCATTTATTGCAAATTTGG
>JALSTJ010000349.1 GCA_026983815.1 Flavobacteriales bacterium | reverse complement strand
TTCCCCCATCCTTTGAAGGATTTCGTGCGATGGGACCTTTTGTTTCACAAGAATTTTCTTATATCAATGGTCGTTCGTCCTACAAAAAATCCTATACATATACGCTACAACCCGAGAAAACAGGAAAACTGATTATAAAACCTGCCAAATTTTCAGTCGGAGATAAAGTTTATCAAACCCAACCGATTACCATAGATGTAACCAAGGGAGTTACTAAACCGAATCCCCGTCCGCAAGTTTCAAATGGAACCCTTCCGTCCACCGGAACCACGCAAAGCATCAATACCAAAGATATACTCTTAGTAGCCCAATTGACTAAAAACAATCCCTATCTTAATGAAGCGGTCGGGCTGACTTATCGATTGTATATTCCGAAAAAATATGGCGTTCAAAATTATCAAGAACTTTCACAACCTCAATTCAACGGCTTTTGGGCGCAGGATGTCGATAGGAACATTTCCGGTCCTTACGAAGGCACTTTCAATGGAAAAGATTATGTTTATTACATCTTGAAAAAGAAATTGTTATTTCCGCAACAAACCGGAAAATTGAAAATAAAACCTTTGACATTAAGCATCGATATAGAAAAACCGGTAATTCGTCAGATGGGATTTTTTCAAATACGAGATTTTGAATTGCAAAAAATAAAACTCTCATCGGGAACTAAAACCCTTCAAGTAAAAGATTTACCCGAAAAGGATAAACCTTTGGATTTTACCGGAGCAGTCGGTCAATTTGATTTTTCTGTAAAAGTAGATAATAATGAAGTAAAAACCGGTGATCCCGTAAACATAAGCTTACAAGTTTCGGGAATTGGAAATTTAAAATTGTTTGATTTGCCCCAATTGAAAACCCCCGAAGCTTTGGAAGTCTATGATCCCAAACATACGGAAAATGTCAGAACGACCTTTGCCGGCAATAAAGGTTCGGTAAGGGACGAATATGTGGTGATTCCCAATAAACCGGGAAAATTTATAATTCCAGGGATAAGTTTTTCGTATTTTGATCCCGCACAAGGAAAATATATTTCCAAAACTACCGATGATATCGTAATAATTGCCAAAGGAAAAGGAAATTATACCGAAAATAATGTTATTTCAAATCAGGATTTTCAAGCAAATGATTTTAGATTTATCAAAGAAATCGCCGATTTTGTCCCTAAAAAACATACTACATTTTATAAAACCAAAACATTTTACGGCTTGCTGCTTACGGCGGTTTTATTAGCATTGATATTATTCGGTTACAAAAAATATTCGGATAACAGAGTGATTGACGAGACAACCGTCCGTTCCAAAAAACAAAGTCTTTTGGCTAAAAAATACCTCAAAGAAGCCAAAGAGCATTTGAACGATAAAGATAAGTTTTATACGAGTTTGGAAAAAGCCGTTTATAATTTTCTAAAAGCCAAATTGCATATGGATACTTCCGCTTTATCCAAAGAAAATATCAAAAAATTGCTGGGTGATAAAAATATAGATAATTCTACAATTGATGAGCTAATGCAAGTATTAAACAAATGCGAAATGGCAAGATATACGCCTGCAAATTTTGAAACTTTGGAAAAAGATTTGAAAATAACGGAAAATTTGATGAACATAATTGATAAAAAAATATAAGAAATGAAACGATATATATTAGCACTCATTTTTTTACTCAACTTTTCGGTTTATGCACAAACGCAAAATGATTTTTTCAAAAAAGGCAATGCTTTTTACAAGAAAGGAGATTATCAAAAAGCCGTAGAAATGTATGAAAAAGCTTTGCAAGGC
>JALSTJ010000348.1 GCA_026983815.1 Flavobacteriales bacterium | reverse complement strand
GACGTAAAACAAAACCAACTCAAACACATCAATAAAATCAGTAGGATAGCCGAAGATGAATATGTTTGGATGGACAGGTTTACCATTCGTAATTTGGAACTCTACGGTAGCCAACACGCCAATGCCGTTACCTTGCTTGACGTTATCGACAAAACAATTACACCAATGGGAAGCCGAACGCTTAAACGCTGGTTGGCACTTCCGCTTAAAGATAAAAACAGAATTGTTGAACGCCACGAAATTGTACATCAATTGGTCAATAAACAGGAATTGATATCAGACTTGGACGCTGAGCTCAAACAAATTGGCGATTTGGAACGTTTGGTTTCTAAAATAGCCACCGGAAAAGTCAATCCGCGTGAAGTTGTACAACTTTTGCGTTCTTTGAAGGCAATTATTCCTGTTAAAAATATCTTGAAAAACCAATCCAGTGAAGTATTAGAAAAAATAGCCGATCAAATTAACGATTTAGACTTGCTTCGGACAAAAGTTGAAGAAACAATCACAGAAGATGCCCCCGTAAACATCCAAAAAGGAAATGCTATAAAAGAAGGGGTCTCCGAAGAGTTAGACGAATTGAGACATATCAAATTTTCCTCGAAAGAATTGTTGGATAAAATATTGATGCGTGAAATACAAAACACGGGAATAACCTCATTGCGTATAGGTTTTAATAATGTTTTCGGTTATTATCTCGAAGTTAGAAATACACATAAAGACAAAGTCCCGGAAGAGTGGGTGCGAAAACAAACCTTAACGGCTGCCGAAAGATACATTACCGAAGAACTCAAAGATTTGGAAGGAAAAATCTTGGGTGCCGAAGAAAAAATCAAAGAATTAGAACAAAACCTGTTTACTGCTTTGGTTTCGTGGATGCACACTTATATCGAAGCTGTTCAACATAACGCTAGAATAATTGGTAGAATTGACAGTTTTTTGTCTTTTGCAAAATTAGCTATTCAAAACAATTATACCCGCCCCGAAATTGATACTTCTTTTGATATTGACATCAAAGACGGACGACACCCCGTGATTGAAAAACAACTGCCGGAAGATGAAAACTATATTCCAAATGACATTTTCCTAGATAGAGAGAAACAACAAATCATAATGATTACGGGGCCTAATATGTCCGGTAAATCGGCTTTGTTACGCCAAACGGCTTTAATTGTTTTGTTGGCTCAAATGGGAAGTTTTGTTCCTGCCAAAGATGCTCGTATTGGCGTTATTGATAAAATTTTTACAAGAGTTGGTGCTAGTGATAATATTTCTATCGGGGAATCGACTTTTATGGTTGAAATGAATGAAACTGCTAGTATTTTGAACAATTTATCCGAAAGAAGTTTGATTTTATTAGATGAGATAGGACGAGGAACAAGTACCTATGACGGCATTTCTATTGCTTGGGCAATCGCCGAATATTTACACCAACATCCTGCCCGTCCGAAAACGCTGTTTGCAACACATTATCACGAACTGAATGAAATGACTAAAACCTTTGAAAGAATTAAAAATTTCAATGTTTCAATCAAAGAAGTCAATCAAAATATTATTTTTGTAAGAAAATTAGTGCCGGGAGGCAGTGAACACAGTTTTGGTATTCACGTGGCAAAAATAGCAGGAATGCCTTCAAAGGTGATTCATACGGCTAATAAAATGTTGAAATCGCTGGAAGATTCGCATCAGAAAGAAGACGTAAAAGAAAAATTACAGAAATCGACCGAAGGCGTACAGTTGAGTTTTTTTCAATTAGACGACCCGATGTTAGAACAAAT
>JALSTJ010000347.1 GCA_026983815.1 Flavobacteriales bacterium | reverse complement strand
TATTTGTAAATACTTATGGAACCGCAAAAGTAAAATTAAGCGACAAAGAAATTGCCGATAAAATCACACAAATTTTTGATTTGCGTCCGGCTTCAATAGTTAAAACTTTAAAGCTCAATTATCCTATCTATTCCGAAACCGCTGCCTATGGACACTTTGGCAGAACCCATAGAATCGTAACCAAGCAATTCAAACGTTATGATTATACGCTAAAAGATATTGTTACAAAAAATATTGAAGTGGAATTGTTCCCTTGGGAAAAATTGGATAAAACAAAAGAAATTAAAAAAGTATTCGGAATTTAGTTTTTATCTTTTCAAATTTATAAATAATTTTCAGCCACCAATACACAACATTTTATCATTCGTGTATTCGTGGCTAATATTTTTACATAAGATTTATTGTTATTAAAAGATTTATTGTTATTAAAAGATTTATTGTTATTAAAAATCCAAGTTCAGTTGTTCTTTTAAATACAATACATCCGGATTGATTTCTATCATCTTTTTCAGCTTATCCTTAGGAAAATAGACCAAATCTTCTTTTTTCTTTTGATCAACCGATAATTTAAAATCGATTTTATAATTATTGAGTTTTTGACGGATATAATTCAAAATTCCTTCTTTGTTTTGTAAAAGCTCATTTTTTATGGCTTCATTGGAAACGCTAAACAATATAAAATTTCCTTCTATTTTGGGGGTATCACTATTGAGAATAGACAATAAATTTTTTTCGTGATTTTTTTTGAGTTTTTCTTTATAGTTATTCCAAAGCAGAATAAAATCATCAAATGTAAAAGGGTCTTCGGGTAATTTCCTGCTACTTAAAATCTTGTTTCGCTCTTCAATTTCTTGTTTTTTTCGTTTGAGATTTTTCAAAGACAAACCGACTTTCGGATGTGAATATTCGGGTTTTTCCTCCGAAATTTGTGTAGATTTTTTATCCGTTTCTATTGTTGGTTGAACTTGTTTATTTTCAATATTATCCGTTTTGGGTTTTTCCTCTATAATTTGTGGCGAAACCCTAAACAATGAAGCAGGGAGAATCTTAACTATTTTTTTTTTTGCTTCCTCGTGAGATAAAGAAGCTAATTTCATAAGCGTGAGTTCTACCAATAATTGTGGATTTTTACTCATTTTATATTGAATATCGGCTTGGGTAACCAAATCAATGGCAGGTAACAAAAAATCCAAAGGAATATTTTGGGATTGTTCCAAATATCGTTTTTTAATATCATCGCTAACTTCTAACAGATCAACAGTTTTTGCATCCTTTGCCATCAACAAATCACGTAAATGGCTTCCCAATCCGGCAATAAATTGATGAGCATCAAATCCTTTATGCAAAAGTTCGTTAAAAAATTTTACAATCCCCGGAATATCATTGGTCAGCATAAAATCAACCGTATCAAAATAAGCATCATAATCCAAGATAGACATACTTTCGGACACTATTTGACGGGTTATTTTTCCGTCTGCATAACTTGCCACCTTATCAAACATTGACAAAGCATCACGTAACGCTCCATCTGCTTTTTGAGCAATCAGAAACAAAGCGTCTTCATCCGCTTCAATTCCTTCTTTTTCAGCTATTGTTTTCAAATGTTCTTTAATATCAAAAGCACTGATACGTTTAAAATCATAGATTTGACAACGGGATAAAATAGTGGGTATAATTTTATGTTTCTCGGTAGTAGCCAATATAAAAATTGCGTGAGCGGGCGGTTCTTCCAGAGTTTTTAAAAAAGCATTGAAAGCCGATTGAGATAACATATGCACCTC
>JALSTJ010000346.1 GCA_026983815.1 Flavobacteriales bacterium | reverse complement strand
AAAACTACAAGTCCTAAGGTAATTATTTTAGGAGGAATGCATGGAAATGAAATTTCAGGAATTGATGCAATTCAAAAGAGTATTCAATTGCTAAAAAACTCCAAAAGTTTGTTGCAAGGAACAATATATTTTTTAAAAGGAAATATTGGTGCCCTTGCCAAGAAAGAAAGATTTTTAGACAAAGATTTGAATCGTCTGTGGCAAGATCAATATATTTCTGACGATGACAACTCTGCTAAGGAGCTAAAAGAACTTAAAGAACTTCATGATTTAATTGTGAACAAAATCTGTCAAAACAATTTTGATGATTGCTATTTTTTGGATTTACACACCTTCTCGGCGCAAAGTGGAATTTTCTGTATTCCGGCAGGGAACAAAAAAAGTTTGGATATAGCTGCGTCTTTTCATATTCCGTTTATTGAAAAACTTGCCGAAAGTTTGCCGGGAACGGCTATTACATATTTAGGAAACAAAGGAATGACCGGAGTAGTTCTGGAAGGCGGAACACATAATACACCCGAAGCAACCGAAAACCTTGTCGCAGGAATTATACACTTTCTTGCGCAAATCAAAGTAATTGATAATCATTGTACAGCCGTCAAAAATGCCAAAATAAAATTACAAAACGAAGGAAAAAAATATCCTTATCATTTGGAATTGAGCTACCGGCATCAATTGGAAAACAGTTCGGTTTTTAAAATGAATGAAGGTTATTATAATTTTAAAAGAGTTGAACAAAATGAAATTCTTGCCCAAGAAAAGAATAAAAACATAAGTAGCCCGAGCAGTGGTTATATGTTAATGCCACTTTATCAAAAAAAAGGTAGCGACGGATTTTTCATTGTCAAAGAAATTAAAGATATTTACCAAAAAGAAAATCATAAGACCAACTAAATTTTTTTAGCTGATTATTTATTGGAGAATTAATATAACATGCATTCCACATAAGAAATTATTATCTTAACATCATTTCATTAAAATAAAAATTCTCCCTATCTTTGCCCTATGCCCAAATTACTTGGAATTGATTACGGAAAAAAACGAACGGGAATTGCCGAAACCGATGATTTACAAATAGTTGCCAGCGGTTTGACAACTGTTGATACTGAAAAACTGATGGTTTTTTTACAAGATTATTTGTCAAAAAATCAAGTGGAAAAAATCATCATCGGGGAATCATTGGATTTGGACGGCAATAAAAATCCGATTGAACGGGAAATTGAAAAATTTATCCAAATGTTTAAAAAAAAATTTCCCGAAATTGAAATCGTTCGAGAAGATGAACGCTATACATCCAAAATGGCTTTTGATGCAATGTTAAAAGGAGGAGTTAAAAAGAAAAAACGAAGGAATAAAGCTTTGATAGACCAAGTAAGTGCGGCACTTATATTGCAATCTTATTTATATGGAAAGAATTCTTGAATTAACAATGATAAATAATCAATTCCGTCATAAATATTTTTAAAAACAAAATTAATATTATGATTTATAATGATTTGAGTTTATTTTTAAGCATTAGGTGTTTAGATTCACAAGCAAATGAATCTGTCCTTATCGGCATACGAGGATTTTTCGTAAAATTTGAAGTGAATGAAACGTAAAACTGTCTGCTGTTTGAGGTTAGGTTAATGTTCTCTTTATAAAAAATATTCAACCGAGTTCAGACAGTTTAGTGAAATGAACAAAAAATTTAGAAAAATACTCGTCAGCCTAGCCCCGATAGCTATCGGGATTTTGTTACTTTTTCATCGATGGAAAAAGTAAAAAAATTTATTTAGGGCA
>JALSTJ010000345.1 GCA_026983815.1 Flavobacteriales bacterium | reverse complement strand
TTATTTTTTTCATTTTATAAGGAATTTTGTATTGTTAATTTTTTATCGATCACAACTTTACCCAAATCCATTTCAATCAATCGATTGACCAAGTCTTCAATTTCATCTACCCTGTGACTACTTAAAATCATTAAGGTGTCTTCCGGTAATTTTTTCAGATAATTAAATAAGACTTCACGGGCATCGGGATCCAAATTTGCCGAAGGTTCGTCCATTAATAAAATTTTGGGGTTTCGGGCAAGTGCCAAGGAAACCAAAAGTTTTTGTTTCATTCCTCCCGAGAGTTTCAAAAAGGGTTTATGAATATGTTTTTTTACATCCAATTTTAATGCTTCGGATATTTCATAAAATTTTTCCAAATCGGTTTGGGCAATGATAGAAAAAAAGTCAATAATTTCTTGCACGGTCATTTTTAGTGGCGGAGGCAATTGTGGAACAAAACCTACTTCTTGTAAAACTTTTTCTCGTTCGGTTCTTGGACTTTTGTTCAAAACAGATAAATGACCTTCATAAGTATAAAGTCCGAGAATACAACGGATAAGTGTAGTTTTTCCGGCACCGTTTTGTCCGATAAGTGCTATTCTGTCACCTGCATAAAAATTCAAATCCAGGTTTTTGATTACTTCAACATTATTAAATCTTTTGACGAGATTTTTAACTTCTATCAATATTTTGCTCATAATCTATTTATCTTTTTTAATTTCTTCATCCGGTTTTTCCAAAGGATGAAGTTCTTTTTCTTCTTTTACGTCTCCGCCTAATATATAACTTGGTGCTTTGAACCCGAAAGATAGGGCTTCTCCATAGCAAACATCTATACACAATCCGCATTTGGTACAATCGCCTCCGGTAAAATGAACTTCTTTGGTGGCTGCTCCTTTTTTAACAAACCAAAGCTCGTGAGGAACCAAGCAAACGTCTTGACAATCGGTACAATAGCCACATTTATCCAAGTCGAATTTGACGCCAACAGGTGATAAATCGCCTATGATACTGTAAGTTACACCGATAGGACAAACATATCTACACCAAAAACGCTTGATACCGAATACTTCATATAATAACAAAGCCACTACCCAAATCAGAGCCAATCCCGGACCATATATCAAGGAACGAGAAAGAATACCCACCGGATTTAGATTTTCAAATACCAATTCTTTTGTAAGAAATGCCAAAAGTAAAAATCCGGTCCAAAATACATATTTTACAGTAATATCATAGGTTTTTTCACGGATTTTTTTCTTTTTTACGATGTAATTGTGGACTTTTTCGCCCATTTCGGCAAAGAAATGATAAGGACAAACCCAAGAACAAAAAGCTCTTCCGCCAAGTAACCAATAGAATGTCAGGATAACAAAAAATCCAATCCAGAAATTGGTGGTTAAAGCTGCAAAATAGCCTGTTCTGTTGCTGATTACTAATTCTTGTGCCGAGTTAAAAGGATCCATCAGATAAATACCGATTAAACGTGAACCCGAAAGTGAACCTTCGAGAATGCTTAAATCAAGAGCAAAGGAAATGATAAACAATAAGTTTATAAAAATCAAAAAAGCCCAACGTCTGTTACGCCATTTGTGTTTATTAATATGGCTGTCATGCCATTCTTTAAACGTAAATCCCAGTTTGGCAAAAGGCAAATTAGAACGGTCTTTTGGGGGTAGTGGTTTACGTTTCTTATCACGGGTTATAAAATCATATAAAAAAGACATAGTTTCTAATTTTTAAGCGTTAACCAATTCTTTTAAAGGTTCAATGACAATAGCTTTGGGTTCTGTCGGACATA
>JALSTJ010000344.1 GCA_026983815.1 Flavobacteriales bacterium | reverse complement strand
TAAAACGTAATTTTTCTTGTGGCAAGCCGTTTTTTAAATCCTCCTCAATGATTTGTTCAATAAAATTCAAAGATTTTTTTTCTTCTGACATAATCCATATTTATTAAGTTGCAAAAATACAAAAAAAATACGGGCTTATTTTTAAAACTTTTATATCCGATTATTGATAATTCCTGACACCAAAAATTACAGACCCAAGACGTATCATATTACTTCCGTTTTCGATAGCTACATCATAATCGCCACTCATCCCCATCGATAAATATTGAAAGTTGGGATTTGTCTTTTTTAGTTTATCGAAAAAGTTTTTTAAAGATTGAAACTCACGGGCTATGGTTTCTTTATCATTTGTATTAGTTGCCATCCCCATCAAACCGGAAATCTTAATATTTTTAAATTCTTGGATTTCCTCGGAGTTTAACAACTCTTCGGCTTGTTGAAAACTCATTCCGAATTTGGTATCTTCTTTGGCAATTTTAATTTGTAAAAGCAGGGGTATCACGCGATTATGTTTGATTGCCTGCTTGTTTATTTCTTTAAGCAGTTTAAAATTATCCACACTGTGAATCAGATGCACAAAACTTGCAATATATTTTACTTTGTTTCTCTGTAAATGCCCAATCAAATGCCAGCGAATGTCTTTGGGAAGTGCTTCGTATTTTGCCGTCATTTCCTGCACTTTATTTTCACCAAAATCACGATGTCCACAATTGTAAGCCGTCAAAATATCTTCCACCGGCTTTGTTTTTGAAACAGCAATTAATTGCACATTTGCAGGAATATTTTCTTTTATTCGGCTAATATTTTGACAAATATGATTAGAATTCATAGATAAATAATCCTTTAAGTAATCGAGGTTCCAAGTAAACACTGTAAACCGGAAGTTTTTGTTTGTTTTTACCGGCGTATTTTATTTGTTCATAACCGGCAGGAGCCAAAACAAATCCCAATTTGCAATTTCCTTTATTCAATTGATTTTCAACACATTTTGCACTTCTATCTCCACTACAATATTTTAATCCTCCCACACAAATTCCTTCGTCCAATTCTTGTAGTTTCGGCAATATATATTGTCCGAAAATTACGGCATCCGGCAAAAAATTATCAAATTTATGTTTGAGTTGCAATTTGTATTTTTTTAATTGGGTAAAAAGCATAATTTCTCCTTTGTGAGGATTTTCCGCCTTATCAATTTCCTGAATATAAAAATCTTTCTTTATGCTTGTTAGTAAATCTTTAACTTTGATTTTGGAATCGGGTTGTATTCCTTTTTTATATTCAAAAATTTTAACTTGTTTATGTGAAATCATAAAAGCCGGAAAAAAATTAAAAGCCTCGTTACCCGAAACCAATGGGTTTTTTTCCTGATTTTTTTTTCTATACAAATCATAATAAGCTTCAAATTCATTCCGGTTATCCAACAAATACATCGAATCGACTTTTCCAAAAGAATTTTCTAATTTCAGTATATCATCCTTATCCAAAACTTTCCATACTTCGTGTATTTTTCCGTTGCTTTTGGTAAATTCAAACAAAGGAATGTGTGTTTTATATTTATCTATAATCGCTTGAATTTCATTATTTTCTTCATAAACTATATTAAAAGGGGTGGATAGAAATCCGGTAATTTCAAATTGTTCTCGCAAAGCTTCTACATCTGCCGGCATTCCATATTCTATATGTTTGATTTTCTTATCAACAACTTCATTGAAATGAATTTTGCCCAAAATACCCGTAAATTCATTATTTCCATCGATAATATTATAGATATAAAAACCCGGATT
>JALSTJ010000343.1 GCA_026983815.1 Flavobacteriales bacterium | reverse complement strand
CCAAAGAAGATACCGGACATAAAACCAATTTGGAAGAAATTCATTTTAGAGATTTGCCCAAAGAATATCAAGGAAAATCCATTGCCAATTTGGATTTGAGACGAAAAACCGGCTGCTCGATTATCGGGTATAAAACCCCCGAGGGAAAATATATTATCAACCCGTCGCCCGATACAATTTTGGAAAAAGGTTCGGCTATAATTGTTTTAGGACAGCCCGAACAAATTGAACAATTAAACGAGCTTTTTCATTTGAAATAGAAAAATTTATTCATCATCGGACTTTAACAACAATCCGGCAATTCTATCCAAATTGGAGATAATTATATAACCGAAAACAATTGAAAGTCCGGATACCCAAACTGTTTGAATTGGATATAGGATGTGGGTTTTGTCCATACCGCTGCTTAAATAAGGTCTGACAATCAAATAAAAATTATAAATAAATTTCGGAATAGGATAAAGCAATAAATTTAATCCGACAAAAAGAACCGCAAATTCAAACAAATCCTTTTTGTTTAGTCTTTCTAAGGAAATTTCCGAATTTTTTATGGGAGCGTTCCAAGAAAAGATTTTTAAAATATTGTCTTTATAGTATAAAAAAATCAAAACTAACCAATAGAAAAAATTCAAAATCAGAATGTTTCGCCGATTATTATTATAAAAAAAATTTTTATCAAAAAAATAAGTGTTTAAAAGATTTGTTATATGTATTGTTTCTTTAATCAAAAAATAAATCAAAAAAAGCTTAATGGTCAAGCGGTATATATTTTTAAGTTTCATAACGGAATATTTTCAACAAATATAGGAAAAAACAAATAAAGATTAAAACGGATTATTTTTAGTATTTTTGTAAGGATGAAAAAATTTCTATGCATATTATTTCTAGGCTTTGCCATCGGAATTTCCGCTCAAAATCCCGAGTTAGCCCGAAAATATTTTGACGATGGCGAATTTGACAAAGCCGCTAATGAATATCAATTGCTTTACAATAAATTTCCTTACCAAACGACTTATCTTACCCGCTTGATACAATCTTATCAAAAAGCAGGAAAATTTGAAGCGGTGGAAAAACTCATCAAAAAAAAACATCCCGACAAACAACCGCAACTCTATGTTTGGTTGGGTTATAATTATCAGTTACAAAAAGATACGATTAAAGCCAAAAAATATTTTTCAAAAGCTATTGCAAAAGCGCTTCAAAAGAAAATTTATGTCTATCAAACCGGAAGCACTTTTTTGGAAATTTACCGCTTGGATGATGCAATGAGACTCTACCGGCAAGCGATGAAAAAATTTCCCAAACAAAATTATCATCTGCAAATGGGACAAATCTATGCCCAAAAAAATATGCCGGAAGAAATGACCCGGGAATATCTGAAATTATTGGAAGCTCAACCCGGATATGCTTCCCGTATCCGCTATTATCTTACGCCTTATATTCAAGAAAATTATTCGGCAAATTCCGACGGTATCAAACAAGTGATTATTGAAACAATACAAAAAAATCCCAACCCCGATTTTTATCGTTTATTGCAATGGATTTATATTCAACAAAAAGATTATCGAAAAGCATTTTTTCAATTGAGAAGTCTTTATAAAAAAAACGAAGCCGATTTATCCGAAATTTATTATTTGGCACAAACCGCCAAACAAAACAAAAAAACAGACCAAGCCCGAAGTATTTATCAATTTTTGAGTCGTCAAAATGAAAATCCGAATTATCAACAATTGAGTTTGCTTGCCTTGTTGGAAATAAAAATCGGTGATGCTACGGACACCGAAGATATTTCGG
>JALSTJ010000342.1 GCA_026983815.1 Flavobacteriales bacterium | reverse complement strand
TTATAGGTTTTTCCGTGGTTGTAAGTTTCATAAATTCCACCGTCGCCACCAATTATGTAATGATTGGGGTTCTTAGGGTCTATCCAAAATGCATGATCGTCCACGTGTTTATGACTTTGTCCCAAAAGTTTCCAAGTTTTTCCACCATCGGTTGTATATTTGGAACGCGTTTCAACGGAATAAACCGTGTTTACATCAAAAGGACTGGTATAAATTTCACTATAATATTGACCGCTGGTGTGATAATCACTCATTTTCTTCCAAGATTCCCCGCGGTCGGTTGATTTGAAAAAACCCCCTTTATTATTACTTGCTTCAATCATTAAATATAAAACATCCGGATTAACAGGAGAAATGGCTATTCCCATTCCCGCTTTATCTACATTAGGAATTCCGTTGGTAAGTTTACGCCAAGTATTTCCACCGTCTTCGGATTTATAAACGGCACTTTCGGGTCCACCGCCAATTCTGGTTTGTGTTCGTCTTCTACGTTGTTCAGCGGTAGCGTATAAAATATTATGATGATGCGGATCCATAATTACATTATTAATTCCCGTATTCTCACTGACATATAAAATTCGTTTCCACGTTTTTCCACCATCTTCGGTTTTATATAAACCTCGTTCACCTCCCGGTCCCCATACCGAACCTTCTGCCGCTACAAAAACTACATTGGAATGTTCCGGATGAACCAGAATTTTTCCTATTTGCATAGACTTTTTTAAGCCCATATTTTTCCAAGATTTTCCTCCATCCACACTTTTATATACACCATTTCCGTAACTAACCGAACGCTGATGATTATTTTCACCTGTTCCCGCCCATACAGTATGCGTATTATTAGGGTCAATAGCCAGACAACCAATGGAATATACCGGATAATTATCAAAAACGGAATGGAAAGTTGTTCCATTGTCAGTGGTTTTCCAAATCCCACCGGCAGCAACTCCTACATAATATTCATTTGAATTTTGAGGATTGACTGCAAAATCCGATATTCTCCCCGAAATAAATCCCGGAGAAATATTCCTGAATTTTAATCCCGAAAAGATATTTTTCTGTAATTTTTCTTGGGCAAAAATGCTCGTAGTAAATAATAAAAGTAAATAGAGAAATTTTTTCATAGTAATAAAAGTTATTTTTTTTAAAATTATAAATTAATTTTCAAAAAATTTGTTAAATAAAGCATAAAAAAACCGCTTGGTTTCATAAGCGGTTTCTTTAACATTAAAATTTAAAAAACAATTAGTATTAAAAAGGATTTTTTGATGCTTAATGTTTATGTTTGCCAAGATATTCCGCTACGCCTTCAAAAGTAGGTTTTAATGCCTCTTCACCTTCTTCCCAGTTAGCCGGACAAACTTCGCCATACTTTTGTAAATGGGTAAGGGCATCAACCAAACGTAAAGCTTCTTTTACACTTCTTCCCAAACCTAAATTATTGATCAATGCGTGTTGAACAACTCCTTCTTCATCAATTAAGAATAAACCTCTGTATGCAACAGGTTCTCCTTCAAAACTCCAATTGCCTTCATCATCAATAAAGTATTCTCCGCCCAAAACATCATAATTCATGGAAATGGTTTTGTCCAAATCAGCTACCAAAGGATATTTTACTCCTTGAATACCTCCTTTGTCTTGTGGAGTATTGAGCCATGCCCAATGCGAAAATTGCGAATCAATGGAACAACCGACAACGACGGTATTTCGTTTTTCAAATTCTTCCATAGCATCTTGAAATGCAATAATTTCAGTAGGACAAACAAAGGTAAAATCCAAAGGATAGAAAAAGAAAAT